>NZ_JBSGBY010000156.1:0-14600 GCF_053601505.1 Nocardia sp. NPDC004722 | reverse complement strand
TCCACCAGCGGCTCACCGTCCGGCCGCAGGATCACCGCCGACCCGCGATGCACGCACTCCCCGACGGTGTCGGCCGTGCCCTCCGGACAGACCAGCTGCATCCAGCAGTGCAGGCCGCCTTCCCCGTCGGCGTCGATGCTGACATCGGCCCACTGTTCGCGCGGGGCGTCACGCAACCACTGTTGCCAGCCGTTGATGACATGCTCCGCGTCATCGCCCGAGAAGGTCAGCCGCACCACGTCTTTCGTCAACGCCGGAATGGTGTCGAAGGTCATCGAGGTGACGATCCCGAACAGCGGGCCGCCACCGCGCAGCGCCCAGAACAGGTCCGGCCGGGTGGCCGCGGAGACCTCGGTGATGGTGCCGTCCGGCAGCACCAGGGTCGCGGCCGTGAGCCGGTCGCAGGTGAGACCGTGGGCGCGGGCGTCGGAACCGTAGCCGCCGCCGAGCGTGAGCCCGGCGACGCCGACGCTCGGGCACATGCCCGTCGGCAGGCTCTGCCCGGTGCGGTCGAGCTCCTGATAGACCTCGTAGAGGGTGTGCCCGGGCGCGACGATCGCCCGCCCCTCCGCGGCCACCACGCCACGCAGCCCGCGCACGTCGATCACCAGAGTTCCGGTCGCGGTGGACAATCCGGCATAGGAGTGCCCGCCCGCGCGCGCCGCCACCTGAAGATCGTTGTCCGCCGCGAAGCCGAACGCCGTGGCGACATCCTCGGCGTCGGCGACCTGCACGACGGCTGTCGGCGTCTGATCGTCGAACCGCGTATCGAAGACCTCTTTGGCCTGCGCGTAGCGCGGATCGGCGGGCATGATCACGCGGCCGCGCAGCTTGCCCTGCAGCCCGGTCCAGTCGGGACCCTCGCTCGCGGTCCTGGCCGGTGCGACCGGGGTCTTACCCTCCGCACCCGCGGCGGAGGCCGCCGAATCGAAGACCGCCAGCCGACTGGCCCCGGCCAATCCGGCACCGGCGACAGCGATTCCGAGCGCTCCTCGCAGAAACGTACCGCGCGAGATCGAACGCCCTGTTTGCGAATTCAAACCCCGCGACCTACCCGTCCTTGCCAGACAACACTATTCAGCCGATCATGATTCACCTTATTTCCCGCGGCGAGAAATCGGCTGCGTATGTCGAACACGGCGTCGCCGATCAGCGCCTCGACCGCACTGCCAGCGAACTGCCAGCGGGGTCGGGAATCCTCGCGCGAGTTCGAATCCGAGTTCCTCGAGAGGTGATCACCATGCCCGAATCCTTGCCGTCCACCGCGGTCGTGCGCGTCGGCCGCGCCAGCTTCGACCCGGCCGGGTTCGAGGAATTCAATGCCCTGATCACCAAGCAGGGCGACTACCTGATCCCGGCCATCGAGGAATTGCCGGGGATCCTGCACTGGTTCACCGGAGTTTCGCCGGAGGGCTCGACCGTGCAGGTCAGCATTTGGGACACCGAAGAGCACGCCAAGCAGATGGACACGCTGAAGAAGATGGCCGTCGTCGCCCGCGGGGAGATGGAGGCGATCGGCGGCATCTTCGAACGCCCGATCATCAACTACCCGATCAACTGGACCATCGAACCCACCGCGCGCGAGCCGCTGCCCTCGACCGCGGTCATCCATGTCGCACGCGGCAGCTTCGACCCGAGCCGGTTCGCGGAGGTCGACGCGCTGGCCACCAAGCAGGCGGACTATCTGGTCCCGGCGATCAAGGCACTCCCGGGTCTGCTGCACTGGTTCACGGCCGTCTCGCCGGTGGGCTCGATCGTGAACATCAGCATCTGGGATACCGACGAGCACGCCAAGCAGATGATGACGCTGACGGAGATGGTCGACACCGCGCGCGGGGAGTTCAAGGCGCTCGATGCCTTGACCTTCGCCCCGATCGTCGACTACCCGATCGACTGGACCATCTGAGCGCCCCGAAATTCGTTGGGCGCTAAGCCGACTCGGTCCGCAGGCGGTCGCGCAGGTACGCGAGGATCTCGTCGCGGGCTCGAATGGTGGGGTGACCCTCCTCGTCGACCAGGTGGGCCGTGACGACGCTGTGTGGTGTCTGCACGACGTGCTCGAAGAACGGCGGCGGCTTGGGGTTGGCGTCGTCGCCGGAGAGGACGCGGCCGTCGAAGCGGTCGCCGAGGAGTTGGGAGTACGCGGCGAAACGCTGCCCGGTGCACCATTTGTCGTTGTCGAAGCGGTAGGCGAGGGCGCGCAGGTCGTCGCGGTCGAAGCGCTCGGCGATCGCCTTCGCGTCGTCCGTGGACAACTCCAGCCCGGCGGGGTCGTCGAGCGGCAGCGAGGGGTGATTGATGACCGGGGCGATGACCGCGGGTTCGAGTGTCATGGTGAGCGCGAAGTTTCCGGTGAAGCACATGCCGACCGCACCGACGCCGGGCCCGCCGGATTCCGCGTGCGCGAGGCGGGCCAGGGCGCGCAGCCACACGGCGACCGGGCTGGTGCCGCCCCCAGCGAAGGCTCGGAACTCCTTGCTGACGCAGGTCTTCCGGGCGATCGGCTCGCCGAGCTCGAGTGTCGGGTACGCGCCGTCCACGCCGAACAGCGACGGCACGTACACGGTGAACCCGGCGTCACGCACCCAGCGCGCGAAGCGCAACACATCGGGACTGACGCCGGGCATCTCCGGCATGACCACGACCGCCGGGCCGCTGCCCGCCACATACACGGTCTTGTCGTCGCCCTCGAGGGAGATCACGCGCTTGTCGAAATCGGCGAGAGTGTCGTTGGGCGTTAGATTTTCGGACTCCACAGTGGGATGTTAACCGTGCAGGTAGCGGACCAGCGCCTCGCGTTCGGTCTCCAGTTCGGAGATCTGGCTCTTGACCACGTCGCCGATGCTGACGACGCCCACCATCCGCCCCTCGTGCAGCACCGGCAGATGCCGGATGCGGTGCTGGGTCATGGTGGCATTGAGGGTTTCGACCTGATCGTCCGGGGAGCAGGTATGGACCGCGGCGGTCATGATGGAGGACACCGGGGCGTCCAGGAGCGACGCGCCCTGACTGTGTAGCCGGCGCACGATGTCTCGTTCCGAGACGATGCCGGAGATGGCGGCACCGTCGACCGAGACGACCACGGCACCCACATTGTGTGCCGACAGGACTCTGAGCAATTCACGCACGGTTGCATCCGGTGCAATGGTGACGACGCCGCTGCCCTTACGGCGCAGGATTTCCGAGATCCGCATATGTCCACCGCCCAACGCTCGGGACCAGAGATGGTTACCAGGATGCCGCTGATCCCCGAGCGTGAACAGCAAAGATTACGAACGGATGCCTAACCGTCAGCGAGGGCGTCCAGCGCGGATTCGATGGCACGGTGGAACGTCGGGTAGGCCAGGATCATCTGTCGCAGCGTCGCGGTCGGCACCTCGGCATGGACGGCGACGGCCAGGGCGCTGAGCACTTCCCCGCCCTGGGGGCCGACCGAGCAGGCCCCGACGAGCACCCCGCGATCGGCGTCCTCGATGAGTTTGATGAATCCGGCATTGCCCGCCTTGTGGATCCAACCGCGCACGGAGGCGGGCACTTCGGTGTAGCCGGTGCGGATCCGGAGTCCGGCCGCGCGGGCCTGCGCCTCGGTCATACCGACCGCCCCGATCTCCGGGTCGGTGAAGGTCACCCGCGGCACCGCGCGATACTGCGCGACCTCCGACCCCTCGCCGAGAATGTCGGCCGCCGCGATCCGCGCCTGGTACATGGACACGTGCGTGAACGCGCCCGCGCCGGTGACATCGCCGATGGCCCACACGCCGTCGGCCGCCCGCATCCGGTTGTCCACGGGGATTGACTTGGCGCTCTCGTCCAACCCGACCGCCCCGATTCCCAAGGCCGACAGCTCGCTTCGCCGCCCGGTGGCCACCAGCAATCGCGCCGCGCGCAACGCGTCGCCGTTGTCGAGGGTGAGCGTGAACTCCCGCCCGTCGTAGCTCACCCCGGTGCCGCGCACCCCGCTGCGCACCTCGATCCCCTCGCCTTCGAACACCGTGGCCAGCAGCTCCCCCGCCTCGGGTTCGTCCTGCGGCAACAGCCTGCGCGGCACCACCACGGTCACCCGCGCCCCGAATCGGGCGTAGATCTGCGCGAACTCGACACCGACCGCGCCTCCGCCGAGCACGATCAGCGACTCGGGTACCTCGGTGGCGGTCACAGCTTCCCGATTGGTCCAATAGGGCGTCCCGGTGAGCCCGTCCAGCGGTGGAATCGCCGGGGCCGTCCCCGGATTCAGCACGATGGCCCGCCCGGCCCGCAACACCCGCTCCCCGTCCCCGGTCGTCACCGTCACCTCGCCCGGCGCGCTGATCTTCCCCCACCCGCGCACGAAGGTCCCGCCCGCCTTCTCGAACCGCTCGACGGCGACCGCGTCGTCCCAATCATCGGTGGCCTCATCCCGAATCCGCTCCGCCACCGGCCGCCAATCCGCCCGCACGGTCGCCGCCCCGGCCATCCCGTCAACCCGCCGCGCCTCGGCCAACAACCCCGCCGCCCGCACCATCATCTTCGTGGGCACACAGGCGTAGTACGGACATTCCCCACCGACGAGCCGCCCCTCGACCCCCACCACCGACAGCCCGGCCCGGGCCAGCCGGGTAGCGACATCCTCCCCACCGGGCCCCATCCCGATCACCACGACATCCACGGATTCCCCAGGCACACGCTCTCCTTCGCTAGACGGCCGCATCGACCAGACGGCCGTGTCGACGCTAGCGGCCGTGTTGGGAGTCGAAGGTGAAGACCCGCCCGCCGAGCAGCAATTGGGTGCCCGGTTCCAGGGCGGTCAAGCGCCCGGGCTCGACCCGGACCCAGTCGGTGCGGCCCGGTGGGCGGATGTGGGTGCCGTTGGCGGAGCCTCGGTCCATGACGAGGACGTCCCATTCCATCAGGCGGATTTCGGCGTGGACGCGGGACATGCCGCCGGAGGCGTCGGGGATGCGGATGGCGTGGGCGCCTTGGCGGACGTGTTCGGAGCGTTCGGGTTCGCGGCCGATGACCATGTTGGTGTCGAGGACATAGGAGGTGCCGTCGTCGAGGAGCAGGACGCCCAGGGGCGGGCGGACGCCCTCGGTGAGGACGCAGGTCAGCTGTTCCATGCGGATTCCGCAGACGATGCAGAATGAGCCGCGGGGGTCGTTGAGATGGCCACGCGCGCATTTGAATCCGTGCACCACGACCTCGGTTTCGGGGGTTGCAGGCGCTGCGATCTTGCGTTGCATGCCGGAATCCGGTGCCGCGCGGCCGTTGCGGCGTTCGGCCGGTCGCGCCCGCCGCCCGGAATCCGACCGGATCCGGGCCCCACGTTGCCCGGATCCGCTGGGGCGGGACAGGTTTTCGGCCCGCTCCCCCAGCCACACCACCGCACCTGATCCGGGCATGCGCCCGTCGCGCAGCGACCACACGCCCGGCGCTGGAAGGTCGTCGCGCGCGCCTTCTTCGTCGACGAACAGCGCGGCCGCCCGGGCCGGACCGGGACTGACGACTCGGTCGACGGTGAATCCCGCGTCCCGCCCACGCAATACCTCCCGATGCTCGGCTCCTTCGAGCACCGCGGTGACCCGGCCGTGCAGGAACACCGCCAAGCCGCGGTTGCCGGGCGTGAGCACCCCGAACTCCACCCGCTCCTCATCCTCACGCGCCATCAGCCAGGTGCTGACCAGCCGCGCGAAGGTCCGCCCGGTGCGCCGCGTCTCCCGCGAAGCCGCCTCGGCGACCAGTTCGAGCACCTTGTCCAGCGTCGCGACGGCCTCCGAGTCGGCGGACAGCACACTCGAATCCCGGTGCGCGACAACCACGACCACCCCGTCGATGCTGGCCACCAGATGCTGACCCGGCACCACCTCCACCCGGCCGGTCATAGCACCCGGCCCCCGCGGAACCGCCAGCATGGCGGCAGCACCCGGATCGGGCCGTCGACGAACAGCCAGAACGTCAGCCAGGTCAGCTCCCACCCCATACCCACCAGTATCACCGCGACCAGCACCGTGAGGGCGACCCGGTGGTCAGTCCAGACGTTGGTTTCGATGCGGCGTTGCGTGATGTCTCCCCTCGGTCGCCGCGCGACGCGCGCACGAGTTCGGGCGAAGCTGACCCGCGGTCCCCCACCTGGGACGTAGCATGCGGAACGTGGCCGATGCCAAACGTCCCGCCGCGGTGCGGGTTCTCGTGTACAGCAATGACGCCGATACCCGGAGCCAGATCATGCTGGCGCTGGGCAGAAGGCCGCACCCGGAGTTGCCGCCCATCGAGTACCTCGAGGTGGCCACGGGTCCGGTCGTCGTGGAGCGTCTGGATGCCGGCGGTCTGGATCTGCTGATCCTCGACGGCGAGTCGGCCCCCACGGGCGGGCTCGGGCTGGCCAAGCAGCTCAAGGACGAAATCGCCGACTGCCCACCGATTGTCGTGCTCACCGGCCGCCCCGATGACGCGTGGCTGGCCAATTGGTCGCGTGCCGAGGCGGCGGTCTCGCACCCCATCGATCCGATCCGGCTGACCGACGCCGTGCTGGGTGTGCTCGGTAATAGCTTCGCGGCCTGATCGCAGGCCGATCTTCCTTCGCCCTGTGATCAGGGCGTTTCCACGTCACGTGACATTGGCGATTGCGTCGATTCGGTCATAAAAGACCGTTCCGAATTCGATCAAACGCAATCGCCAATCGTCATGTATCTTCTGGTCCGGGTTGTAATCTGTGCCGTAGCTCACACGAGCGCGGGCTCCGGTATCAATGGACATCGGTATCAATGACGCCGCCGCCTCACTCGCTGCTGCCATCCGTTATGCGTTGTCCAGCTCGCAGGAGGGGTAGTTCTGTTGTGAACATAGAAGTGCCGACCCTTGTCCTCGGCGCGGTCGCCGCCGCGTTCGGGGTGTTCTCGATTTTCCTGGCGGCCCTGATCGGCCCCAAGCGCTACAACCGGTCCAAGCTCGAAGCCTACGAGTGCGGCATCGAACCCACGCCCCACGCCGTCGGCGGCGGGCCGGGAAATGCTGCGGGCCAACGCTTTCCGGTGAAGTACTACCTCACCGCCATGCTGTTCATCATCTTCGACATCGAGATCGTGTTCCTCTACCCGTGGGCCGTGCACTTCGATGCGCTCGGAGTGTTCGGGCTGGCGGCGATGGCGTTGTTCATCTTCAACGTCTCCGTCGCCTACGCCTACGAATGGCGGCGCGGCGGGCTCAGCTGGGACTGATTGGCGCACAAGCCAATTCACTGTAGACGCCCCGGCCGCGCCGGGGCGTCCCGATCCGGGAGATGTAGTCCGACATGGGTCTCGAGGAGAAACTGCCCAGCGGGTTCCTGCTGAGCACGGTGGAAGACATGGCCGGCTATCTGCGCAAGAGTTCGCTGTGGCCGGCGACGTTCGGCCTGGCCTGCTGCGCGATCGAGATGATGGCCACCGGCGGCGGGCGATTCGATATCGCCCGCTTCGGCATGGAGGCGTTCCGCGCTTCTCCACGCCAGGCCGATCTGATGATCGTCGCGGGCCGGGTGAGCCAGAAGATGGCCCCGGTCCTGCGTCAGGTCTACGACCAGATGACCGAACCCAAATGGGTGCTCGCCATGGGTGTTTGCGCATCCTCGGGCGGCATGTTCAACAACTACGCCGTGGTGCAGGGCGTCGACCACATCGTGCCGGTCGACATCTACCTGCCCGGCTGCCCGCCGCGGCCGGAAATGCTGTTGAACGCGATCCTGAAGCTGCACGAGAAGATTCAGGAGATGCCGCTCGGCGTCAATCGCGAGGAAGCGATTCGCGAGGCCGAGCGTGCCGCGCTCGCCAGCACCCCGACCATTCAGCTGAAGGGGTTGTTGCGATGAGTTTCGATGCACCCACCGGCACGGAGAGCCCCCCGGAGGCGGCCGTGGAACCTGATGAAACCACTTCGGAGACAACCGAATCCGTAGAGCCCGCCGCGCCCGCCGAGGAAGTGATCGGCGTGCGCAAAGGCATGTTCGGCGTCACGGGCACCGGTGACACCTCCGGCTACGGCCGCCTGGTGCGCACCATCAACATGCCCGGCAGCACCCCGCCGCCCTACGGCCCGGTCTTCGACGAGATCATCGCGAACCTGCGCCTGGCGCTGGCCAAGACGTTCGAGGAGGCGCTCGAGAAGATCGTCGTCTTCCGGGGCGAGCTGACCCTGCACGTCCGTCGCGAGCACCTGGTGCGGGTGGCGAAGACGTTGCGCGACAACGAGGCCCTGCGCTTCGAACTGTGCCTCGGCGTGAGCGGAGCGCACTACCCGGAGGACACCGGGCGCGAACTGCACGCGCTGTACCACCTGATCTCCATCACCCACAACCGCCGGGTGCGGCTGGAAGTCTCGGTGCCGGACAATGATCCGCACATCCCGTCGCTGTACTCGGTCTACCCGACCAACGACTGGCACGAGCGGGAGACCTACGACTTCTTCGGCATCCTCTTCGACGGACATCCCTCGCTGACCCGCATCGCCATGCCCGACGACTGGCGTGGCCACCCCCAGCGCAAGGACTATCCGCTCGGCGGAATCCCGGTCGAATACAAGGGCGCGCGCATCCCACCGCCCGATGAGCGGATGTCGTACTCGTAATGAATGACATCGACACCAACTCCCAGCCCGCCACGCAGGAACGGCCCGAACGCGCGGTCACCGTCGTCGGCAACGACTGGGACGAGATCAAGAATGCGCTCGACGGGGTCGCCGAAGAACGCATCGTCGTGAACATGGGCCCGCAGCACCCCTCCACGCACGGGGTGCTGCGGCTCATTCTCGAGATCGAGGGTGAGACCGTCACCGAAGCGCGGTGCGGCATCGGGTATCTGCACACCGGCATCGAGAAGAACCTCGAGTACCGCAGCTGGGTGCAGGGCACCACCTTCGTCACCCGCATGGACTACCTGTCGCCGTTCTTCAACGAGACGGCGTACTGCCTGGCGGTCGAGAAGCTCCTCGACATCACCGACGATATTCCCGAGCGCGCCAGCGTCATTCGCGTGCTGCTCATGGAACTCAACCGCATCTCCTCGCACCTGGTGGCCCTCGCCACCGGCGGTATGGAACTGGGTGCGCTCACCCCGATGCTGTTCGGTTTCCGGGAGCGCGAGCTGATCCTGGACGTGTTCGAGACCATCACCGGTCTGCGCATGAACCACGCGTTCATCCGTCCCGGCGGCATCGCCCAGGACCTGCCCGACGACGGCGTGCAGAAGGTGCGCGAACTCCTGGATCTGCTGCCGAAGCGGCTGCGGGACTTGGAGTTGCTGCTCAACGAGAACCCCATCTGGAAGGCCCGCACGCGCAATGTCGGGTACCTGGACCTGACCGGCTGCATGGCACTCGGCATCACCGGTCCGGTGTTGCGTTCCACCGGCCTGCCGCACGACCTGCGCAAGACCCAGCCGTACTGCGGTTACGAGAACTACGAGTTCGACGTCCAGGTCGACACCGGCTGCGACTGCTACGGCCGCTACCTCATCCGCGTCAACGAGATGAAGGAGTCGGTCAAAATCGTCGAGCAGTGCCTCGACAAGCTGCGGCCGGGCCCGGTCATGGTGGCGGACAAGAAGATTGCATGGCCTGCCGACTTGCAGCTCGGGCCGGACGGCCTGGGTAACTCACCCAAGCACATCGGCAACATCATGGGGACCTCCATGGAGGCGCTCATCCACCACTTCAAACTGGTGACCGAGGGCCTGCGAGTGCCGCCCGGACAGGTGTACGTGGCGGTCGAATCGCCGCGAGGTGAGCTGGGCGTGCACATGATCAGCGACGGCGGCACCCGGCCCTACCGGGTCCACTACCGCGACCCCTCCTTCACGAATCTGCAAGCGGTGGCGGCGATGTGCGAGGGCGGCCTGGTCGCCGACGTGATCGCGGCCGTCGCCTCCATCGACCCGGTGATGGGTGGTGTCGACCGTTGACCGAGATCCTGCTCAACCTGACCGTGCGGCCCATCCCCTACCCGGAGAAGGTCCGCGACCGGCTGCAAGTCGAGGCCCAGGAGATCATCGAACGCTATCCGCACTCGCGTTCGGCACTGCTTCCCCTTTTGCATCTCGTGCAATCGGTGGAGGGGTACGTCTCCGGCACCGGCATCGAATTCTGTGCCGAGCAGCTGGGATTGACCGATGCCGAGGTCACGGCGGTCGCGACGTTCTATTCGATGTACCGGCGCACGCCCACCGGCGACTATCACGTCGGTGTCTGCACGAACACACTGTGTGCAGTGATGGGCGGGGATCAGATCTTCGCGGAACTGAAGCAGCACTTGGGCATCAAGCACGGGGAGACGACCGCCGACGGCGCGGTCACCCTCGAGCACATCGAGTGCAATGCCGCGTGTGATTACGCACCGGTGGTGATGGTCAACTGGGAGTTCTTCGACGACCAGACGCCGGAATCGGCCAAGGCGATGGTGGATTCGCTGCGACGCGGCGAACAGGTCACCGGGTCGCGCAGCGGCATCCCGCTGTGCACCTTCCGGGAGACCGCCCGCATTCTCGCCGGGTACGAGGATCAGCGGCCCGGAGCCACCGACGGCGCGGCGGGACCCGCGACGCTCGCCGGTCTGCATGTCGCCGAACAGGATTCGACCGGAGGCGCTCAGTGACGACTGCTCTGACACCTGTCCTCTCGAAGCACTGGGCCGACCCGGACGGCTGGACCCTGGCGGCCTACCGCCGTCAGGGCGGCTACCAGGCGCTGCCCAAGGCCCTGAAGATGCAGCCGGACGACGTCATCGCCACCGTGAAGGACTCCGGTCTGCGTGGTCGCGGCGGCGCGGGCTTCCCGACCGGCATGAAGTGGGGGTTCATCCCGCAGGGACCCGGACCCGACGGCATCACCAAGCCGCACTACCTGGTGGTCAATGCCGACGAGTCGGAACCGGGTACCTGCAAGGACATTCCGCTCATGCTGGCGTCCCCGCACACCCTCATCGAGGGTGTCATCATCGCCGCTTACGCGATTCGCGCCTCGCACGCCTTCATCTATGTGCGCGGCGAGGTCGTGACCGTGCTGCGCCGGTTGCAGGCCGCCGTCCAGCAGGCTTATGCCGCAGGCTATCTGGGCCGCAACATCCAGGGTTCGGGCTTCGACCTCGAGATCGTGGTGCACGCCGGTGCGGGCGCCTACATCTGCGGTGAGGAGACCGCGCTGCTGGATTCCCTCGAAGGCCGCCGCGGTCAGCCACGACTGCGTCCCCCGTTCCCGGCGGTCGCGGGTCTCTACGCCTGTCCGACCGTGGTCAACAATGTGGAATCCATTGCGTCCGTGCCGTCGATCCTCGCCAATGGCGTGGAGTGGTTCCGGTCCTTCGGCACCGAGAAGTCGCCGGGGTTCACCCTCTACTCGCTCTCGGGTCACGTGACGCGACCGGGCCAGTATGAAGCGCCCCTCGGAATCACCTTGCGGGAGTTGCTGAAATACGCGGGCGGCGTCCGCAAGGGTCACACCCTCAAGTTCTGGACCCCGGGCGGATCGTCCACGCCGATCTTCACCGACGAACACCTCGATGTCGCTCTCGACTACGAGGGAGTCTCGGCGGCGGGTTCCATGCTCGGCACCAAGGCGCTGCAGATCTTCGACGACACTACCTGTGTAGTGCGAGCGGTGCTGCGCTGGACCGAGTTCTACGCCCACGAATCCTGCGGAAAATGCACCCCGTGCCGCGAGGGCACCTACTGGCTGGTCCAGCTGCTCGAGCGCCTGGAGAACGGCCGGGGCCACGAGACTGACCTGGACAAGCTCGCCGATATCGCCGACAACATCAACGGCAAATCCTTCTGTGCCCTCGGCGACGGCGCGGCCAGCCCGATCTTCTCCTCCCTGAAGTACTTCCGCGACGAGTACGTCGAGCACATCCGCCTCGGCGCCTGCCCGTTCGATCCGGCCCGTTCCACCGTCTGGGCCGAAGGAGCACGATGACTTCGACAGTGAGCTCCAGTACCAGCGGCGGGGTGACGCCCTCCGACATGGTGACCGTAACCATCGACGGCACAACGGTTTCCGTGCCGCCGGGCACGCTGGTGATCCGGGCCGCCGAACTCATCGGCACCCAGATCCCGCGCTTCTGCGACCATCCCCTGCTCGATCCGGTCGGCGCGTGCCGACAGTGCCTGGTCGATATCGAGGGACAGCGCAAGCCGGTCGCGTCCTGCACGCAGACCGTGGCCGAGGGCATGGTGATCCATACCCAGCTCTCCTCCCAGGCCGCCGCCAAGGCCCAGGAGGGGGTGATGGAGCTGCTGCTCATCAATCACCCCCTCGACTGCCCGGTGTGCGACAAGGGCGGTGAGTGCCCGCTGCAGAACCAGGCCATGTCCAGCGGCCGCGCCGAATCCCGGTTCGACGGGGAGAAGCGCACCTACCCGAAGCCGATCCCGCTGTCCTCGGCATTGCTGCTGGACCGCGAACGCTGCGTGCTGTGCGCACGCTGTACTCGCTTCTCGCAGCAGGTGGCCGGTGACCCGTTCATCGAATTGATGGATCGCGGTGCGCTGCAGCAGGTCGGGATCGCCGCCGGGGAGCCGATGGACTCCTACTTCTCCGGTAATACCGTGCAGATCTGCCCGGTCGGCGCGCTCACCGGCAGCACCTACCGGTTCCGGGCCCGGCCCTTCGATCTGGTGTCGAGCCCGGCCGTGTGTGAGCACTGCGCGTCGGGTTGCGCGCAGCGCACCGATCACCGGCGCGGCAAGGTGATGCGCCGCCTGGCCGGTGACGATCCGCAGGTCAACGAGGAATGGAACTGCGACAAGGGCCGATTCGCGTTCGCCTACGTCACCGAACGCGACCGCCTCACCACGCCGATGGTCCGCAGCTGGAAGGACGGGACGCTCCAGCCCGCTTCCTGGTCCGAGGCGATCAACGCGGCAGCCCGCGGACTGGCCTCGGCGCGCGGCAATGCCGGTGTCCTGCTCGGTGGTCGCGTCACCCTCGAGGACGCCTACGCGTACTCGAAGTTCGCGCGAGTCGCGTTGAACACCAACGACATCGACTTCCGGGCCCGCGAGCACTCCGGTGAGGAGGCCGACTTCCTGGCCGCCCGCATCGCCGGACAGGGCATCACCGTCGACTACGCGGCCCTGGAACGCGCGCCGTTCGTGCTGCTGGTCGGCTTCGAGGCCGAAGAGGAATCCCCGATCGTCTACCTGCGGCTGCGGAAGGCCGCGCGGCGCAACGGGACTCCGATCTACTCGCTCGCCCCGTACGTGACCCGCGGCCTGCAACGGATGTCGGGGACCCTGCTGCTCACCGCGCCCGGCGCGGAGCCGCACGTGCTCGAATCCATTCGCACCGGCGAAACCGACGAGACCACGGCCGGATACACCCGGTTGGGCGAGGTGGCGTCGCTGCTGCGGGAACCCGGCGCGCTCATCCTGGTCGGCGAACGCCTCGGTGGCATTCCCGGCGGCACGTCCGCCGCGGCCCGCCTGGCCGACGAGACCGGCGCGGCCCTCGCGTGGATCCCGCGTCGTGCCGGTGAGCGTGGCGCATTGGAAGCCGGGGCACTGCCGGTGCTGCTGCCGGGCGGGCGTCCCGTCGCGGATCCCTCTGCGCGCAAACAGGTTCAGGATGCCTGGGGCATCGGGGACCTGCCCATGGCACCGGGCCGCGACACCTCCGCCATCCTGGCCGCCGCACCGACGCTGGGCGCACTGCTCATCGGCGGTGTCGAGGTCGGCGATATGCCCGACCCGCACGCCGCCCTGCGAGCCATCGACGCCGCCTCGTTCGTGGTGTCGATGGAATTGCGCCGCAGCGATATCAGCGACCGCGCCGATGTCGTGTTCCCCGTGGCCTCGGCCATGGAGAAAGCGGGCACCTTCCTCACCTGGGAAGGCCGCCACCGGCAGTTCGATGCCGCGCTGCGCGACTCCACCGTGCGCCGCGAGGCCGCGCCCATGCCCGAATACCGGGTCCTGGACGCCATCGCCACCGACATGGGCATGCGTCTGGGCCTGCCCGACGCCGCCAGTGCCCGGGCCGAATTGGCCGATCTCGGGGTGTGGGACGGTCCGGCCGCCGCGACCCCGGTGCACCGCCCGCACCCGATCGCCCAGCCCAATCCGGGCACCGCGATCCTCGCGTCGTGGCGCATGCTCATCGACCGCGGCCGGCTCCAGGACGGCGAACCCAACCTGGCCGGGACCGCCCGCACCCCCGTGGTGCGGCTGTCCGCGCACACCGCCGCCGAAATCGGCGTCACCACCGGCGATCCGGTGACGGTCGGCAACGACCACGGCCACATCACCCTGCCTCTCGTCGTCACCGAGATGCCCGACCGCGTGGTGTGGCTGCCCATGAATTCCCCCGGGTCCGACGTGCTGGTGCAGCTCGGAACCACGCCCGGCCACATCGTTCGCATCCGACGGGAGGACCACCGTGAGTGATCTGAGTATGTTCGGCCACGACCCGTGGTGGCTGGTGCTGGTCAAATCGATCGGCATCTTCGTATTCCTGCTGCTGATCCCGATGCTCGCGGTGTACGCGGAACGCAAGATCGTGGCGTTCATGCAGATGCGCGTCGGACCCAACCGGGTCGGGCCGCGCGGCAGCCTGCAGTCCATCGCCGACGGCGTGAAGATGCTCCTCAAAGAGGACATCATCCC
>NZ_JBSGBY010000155.1:0-14849 GCF_053601505.1 Nocardia sp. NPDC004722 | reverse complement strand
GATCGGCATGCTTGGCGCGCAGCATGGTCAGCGATCGGATGAGCACCGCGCGGGTGTCGGCCGGATCGATCACGTCGTCGATCAGTCCGCGTTCGCCAACGCACCGTCTTTCGCGCAGCTGGTGAAGGTGCTGGTCAGCTACAACGACAAGATCGGCTACGGCTCCACCGTCAAGGAGGCGCTGGCCCAGGTCGGGGCCACCGACCTGGCCAATGCCGCGATCGACGTGCCCGGCCAGGTGGTGACGCCGCCCACCCAGGGTGGCGCGACCACACCGCCGCCCACCCCGACGCCGCCCCCGGCGTCCGGTTCGGCGGGTAAGGACGCGGCCGTCAAGCAGCTCGACGACGCCCTGAAGGCCGTCCAGGATGCCCAGAAGTCCGGCGACCTCGGGCAATTGGGCAAGGCGCTGGAACAGCTGCAGACCGCGGTGAACAACTACCAGAAGCCGGGCAACTGACCCACTGACGGTTCGCTCGACGCGAAGGCGCTGTCATCCCCTGGATGACAGCGCCTTTCGCATCTGCGGGGGCCCCGGGATCAGGGGCGGGGACGGCGGACGGGGACGGCGGGCGGCGCGGTGGACTTCACCGTGGCGAGGACCGGGGTCGTCTCGAGGGTATGGATCGCGTCGAAGGATCCGATGCGGTCGATCAGATAGCGGTGCAGGGCGGCAGGGTCGGGACATAGCGCCTCGGCGACCAGATTGGTGCGACC
This sequence comes from Nocardia sp. NPDC004722, assembly GCF_053601505.1. Classification (NCBI taxonomy): domain Bacteria; kingdom Bacillati; phylum Actinomycetota; class Actinomycetes; order Mycobacteriales; family Nocardiaceae; genus Nocardia; species Nocardia sp. NPDC004722. The sequence goes on along the minus strand of NZ_JBSGBY010000155.1, from coordinate 14,132 downwards.
GGTGGTCGCGGCCACGAAGGCCAATTCCTCGTGGTGAGAAAGGGATTCGGCGACGGCGTCGAGCTGCCCCGGCGCGACGGTCGCCCACAACAGGGCACGGGTGGAGACGCCGAGCGCCCGGTCGTCGAGATCGACATCCAGATAGAGCGCCCCGGCGGCGCGCAGGTCCGCGATGCGCCGCGCCACCGTCGACTGGGACCAGCCGGTGGCGGACGCGAGATCCGCCAGGGTCGCGCGGCCGTCCACTCGTAAGGCGGAGACCAGTGCCGTGTCGGCGGCGGAGAGCGGCTTGGACGCTCCGGCACGGGATTTCAGCTCCTTTGCGGTGTGGTTCGGCTGCCGGGCGTCCTCGTCCGCGCCGGAGGCTTCCGGGTTTGTCACGCTTGCGTCTTCAGAGGTCGCGTCGTGCGCTTCGAAATGGTTGCGCGACAGCAGTTGTCGGCGTTGCGCGGCGTCGAGCACGGTGAGTCGTCCTGGCCAGGCCGTTGGGCCACCCACATAGGTGTGCAGGACGTAGTGCGCCGAAATGCCGGTGATCGCCGAGGTTTTGGGCAGGTCGTCCAGCAGTAGAGCCGGTGCGTCGGGGCCCGGGCCGTCGACGATGAGGAACAGTTCCGTGCCGCCGGAGGTGAGCATCACCCAGCTGGTGTCGGCGCGGCGGGCCAGAGCGTCGGCGAGCTTGCGGGTGGTGGCCGGGGTGCAGGTGAGGCGGACCAGCCACTGGGTGGTCGCGGTTCGGCCCGGATCGGGCAGCCCGACCACACGCAGGCCGTAGTCCCCGCGCAGGCGCTGATAGCGGCGGGCGACGGTCTGGGTCGAGACGCCGAGCACCTCGCCGATGCGATTGAACGGTGCCCGGCCGTCGAGGTGCAGGGCATGGACGAGACCGCGATCCACATCGTCGAGCATGGAAGAAATCATCGCATGTGGACCAGTTCTGGAACATATCACCGATCTGGCGGCGCTTTATGGTCCCTATTCCCCGCATTTCGCAGGATGGGGGAGCGGGAGAAACCCGCCGATGGATGAACGGAGTACCCCATGTTTCTCGTGACCGGAGCCACCGGAACCGTCGGCCGCGCGGTGGTCGATCAGCTGCTGGCCGCGGGCCATCCGGTGCGGGCCGTCACCCGTCGCCCGGAGGCCGCGGACCTGCCCGCGGGGGTCGAGGTGGTGCGCGCCGATCTGGGCGACCCCGGCAGCCTGCCCGCAGCGGTGTCGGGGGTGCGTGCCGTGTTCCTGTCCACCGCGGGCCCCGAGATCCCCACGCACGACGCGAATCTCGCGCGGGCCGCGGCGGCCGCGGGTGTCGAGCGCATCGTGAAACTGTCCTCCGGTCGCGCCGGTGATGCCGCCGCGACCGACCCGATCCCGGCCTGGCATCGTGCCGGGGAGGACGCCGTCCGTGCGAGCGGTCCGGACTGGACCATGGTGCGCCCCATGGGTTTCATGTCCAATGCATTGCACTGGGCCTACTCGGTGCGTGAGTTCGGCAGTGTCCGTGCGCCTTTCGGGCAGGGCCGGATCGCGGTGGTGGATCCGCGGGATATCGCGGCGGTCGCCGTCGCGGCGCTCACCGAGCCCGGGCACGCCGGGCAGATCTACACGGTGACCGGTCCGCAGGCTTTGTCGCCGGGCGAGCAGACCGACGCGTTGGCCGAAATCCTGGGCCGCGCACTGCGATTCGAGGAGATCTCGCCGGAGCAGGCGCGGGCGGATCTGCTGCGCTTCGGGGTCGAGCCGGAGATGGCCGGGGCGATCATGGCGTTGCGGGCCACGGCGCTGGAGTCCTTCACGTCGGTGGTGCATCCGACGGTCGAACTGGTCACGGGCCGGTCACCGCGAACCTTCCAAGAATGGGCATTCGATAATCAGGCCGCATTTACTGCCGCGTAATAACTATTATTGCCCGGAAATTGCGAAAAAGGTGCTGCCGTCACCATTGACGGCAGCACCTTTTCATTTCTTCCGGTATGGAAGGAGTCTCGGGCTACTTGCCCCAGGATTCGATGAGGCCCGCGTTGGCCTGCAGCAGATCGTTGTACTGGGCCTGCATGCCGACCTGCTCGGCGAGGCCGCCGGCGACGCTCTTGGCCTGATCGATGAGGGCCTGGCGGTCGTTCGGGACGACGGGGACGACGACCGGCTCGGGCGCGGCGGGCTCCGGGGCGGCCTCGGGCTCGGGAGTGGACTGGCCGCTGCGCAGGTACTGGCCGCAGACCGGCCAGGCACCGACGCCCTGGGTGGCGAGCACGTTCTCGGCCACGCGGATCTGCTCGGCCTTGCTGGCGTTGCTGGCGGAACCGGCGCCGCCGTTGGCGTTCCAGGTGCTCTGCGAGAACTGCAGGCCGCCGTAGTAGCCGTTGCCGGTGTTGATGCCCCAGTTGCCGCCGCTCTCACACTGGGCGACGCCGTCCCAGTCGTGTGCCGGAGCGGCGGAGGCGGTCGCGGTGAAGCCGAACGGGACGGCAACAAGTGCGCCGGTGACTGCGGCGAGGCCGAGTGCGCGAGTGTTGATCTTCCGGTTCTGTTTCATGGTGTAGTCCCTCCCTGCGCTACCAACCCGGCGCGTTTGCTCCGCCGTGTCCCTGTCCCCAGGAGGTCTGGGTTTCCGACCGCGGGACAGGGTTTCCGGAGTGCAGCGGTTCGGTTCGGTGCCCATCTCAGGTTTGATCCGGGCCGGAACTGACCATAACGAGGAAATCTCGGCAGATCACGTCTTGATAACTTCAGAATTGCATGAAGCGAATGACGCCGAAAACGGCGTTGATGCAGGTTGGCTATGCTGCAAATGCCAATCCCGATCGGTCTGTTATACGCCCGTGATGTGACTGGTATCACTCACAATTTGTGACACCGGTCACGTTTTTCGCGCATTTCGGCGGTCATACGTGCGCGCGAGCCTTTCAAACGGAAGATTTTCAACCTGATCACTCCGCTTAGCGCCCCCTCGAGTCGCTGGCCTCGTCGCGCCATCCCCACCGCTTCGCCGCCGAAACAAGCGCATAAATACCTATTGACCAGCGGATTTGGTACAACTCCCAGCCCGTGTGTAATGTTGTGTTCACCGACGCGGGGTGGAGCAGCTCGGTAGCTCGCTGGGCTCATAACCCAGAGGTCGCAGGTTCAAATCCTGTCCCCGCTACAAAAGCGAACGACCCGGAACCATCAGGTTCCGGGTCGTTCTGCGTTGCGGGCGTTCAGCTTTGCGTGAGGAAGGCGGCGATGTAGCTGCTGGCGGGTTCGGGGAGGCCGTTGTTCTGCTTCTCGGCGGCGGTCACCACGTCGTAGTGGCGGTAGCCCGGGAGGTACTTCGCGTTGTAGGGCGCGAGGCCCGCCAAGGCGACGTTCTGGACCGGTGAGTCGCCCGCGAACAACGTCAGGTTGCGCTTGCCCGCGGGGGTGCTCTGCCAGCGGTCGCCGTGCAGCAGGAAGTTCAGGATGCCGCCGGAGCGGTACTGCAGCTTGGCGAGGTCGCCGTCGCGGCCCAGGCCGAGGGCGAAGGCGGTGTCGGTGACCAGCCGGATCGGTGTGTACTCCTCGAAGTAGTTCACCGGCTGCCAGCCGGGATTCATGGCGTGTGCGAACTGACGGATGTCGGTGGGCTCGTGGTCCTGGTCGGTTTCGGGGCCGTGACCCAGGACGGGACCGTCGATACTCGACGGCGCGACCTGGTCGTAGTTGCGCCAGCCGCAGAGCTGGTCGTGCGAGGCCGGAGTGTAGTTCTGGCCGTAGCCGACCCGCAGCGGGATGACGAACAGGGTGGGGCCCAGGATCGGCACCGAGGCCAGGCCGTTGGGGATCGGGTAGGTCTTGCCCGCGACCGGGCAGTCGTAGAACCCGAGTCCGGCTTGCATGACGTACTCGGCGGAGTTCTGGTCGAAGTACATGCCCAGCAGCGCGCGGTTGGTGACGCGGTAGTCGGTGGGCAGGTTGGCTCCGGTGAAGAAGTCCAGGTAGTCCTTGTCGTACATGGCGCGCATCCATGTCTCGGTGCGCAGCTCGCGCGGCACCAGATTCTTCAGATCGCTTTCGGCGTCGGGATTCTGGTCGGCGGCCATGGCGGCGAGGTTGTAGGTGTGCAGGAGCTCCGAGGCGGAGATGACCGGCAGCTGAGCCACGCTGAGGCCGTTGTGGGCGAGATAGTCGACGGCGTTCTTGACCGCGCCGCCGGCGGCCGACATCAACTGGTCGAGGAGTCCGGTGCCCGAGAACCCGGCGGGGTCGGTCATGGCCAGCCCGTCCTCGGGGACGGTGCCGCCGCCGCAGAGGTTGAATCCGGCGTAGTCGGTCGCGTTCGCGTCGCCCGCGAAGTTCCACGCCATCATCGGCCCGGTGAGGAACGCGCCCAGCGAGTGCCCGCCGCAGAAGCTCTTGGTGCGCTGCGTCGGATCCGGCAGCACGTGCTCGATGACCGCGCGCCAGTCGTCGAGGGTCAGGGCCAGGCCGTAGTCACCGAGGAAGGCCAGATCCTGGGGTGTCTGATAGTGGTAGGTCTGGCCGTTGATCGACGCGCCGCGGAAGTAGTAGTCGGCGGCGACGTGATAGTCCCCGGCCTGCTGTGCCGCTTCCCAGCCGGTGCGGTCCTCCATACAGCTCGAACGCCGTTGCAGCGAAATGTATTCGACGTGTTTGCCCATCGCGGCGGCCTTGCGCACCACCTGCGGGGCCTGGATGTCGAGATTGCCGGGGCCGGAGAAGGTTCCGGGCTGCATGGTGAGCACCGCGTCGGCGTCGGCGGTGTCGGCCGGTCCGGTCTTGGAGCGGTAGCGGATGTAGCCGATCCAGTCGCAAGCTTCCGGATGCGCCGTCGTCGCGTACGGGCTCGGATAGTGCAGGCGCACAGAGGTCGCCTCGACATCGTCACCGAGGCCGGGGTCGCCGGTGACCGGGGTGACGATCTCGCGGTCGGGCACCGGCAGCGGCGCGGTGTCGGCGTGCGCGAAGACCGGGACGGCGGCGAGACCCATTGCGGCACACAGGATCAGTGGGGCAAGGCGGATCATCCGAGACTCCTCACGAAGCGGGCGAGGGTCTCGCCGCTGTAATCGGGGTTGCCGTCGTTCTGCACGGCCGCGGCACCGATGGTGTCGATGTGGTTGTAGCCGGGCAGGGTGACGACCTGCGCGGAGGCGGGGACGGGGAAGAGGGTGCCAACCCCGTACTGCACGACGCTGTCGGCGGCCCAGGCGACGTAGTTGGGTTTGGTGCGGTTCGCGCCGTGGTAGCGCAGCCCGGCCATCTCACCACTGCGGGCTCCGCCGTAGCCTGCGCCGAGGTCGACGACGACCCGCAGCGGGAAGTAGGTCTCCCAGTACGCACCGGGCTGTCCGGTCGCCAATTGCCTTGCGGTGTCTCGGATGTCGGCCACCTCGTGGCCGGGGGAGGTGTACGGCACGCCGGTGACGTCGTTGTAGTTGCGCCAGGTATAGAGGACGGCGGGGTCGGTTGGCGCGACCCGTTGCTGCGGGCCCGCGCTCATTCGCAGGTAGTTGCCGAGCAGAGGCAGTTGCGCGACCGCTCCGGGGGTGGGGAAGGTCTTCTCCTGCACCGGACCTCCGCTCAACGCGCCCACACCCTGTTGGAACAGTGCGAAGTTCGTCGAGTTGTTGTCGATGAGCACACCCAGCAGCGCGGTGTTGGTGAAGCGGAAATCGCGGATGCCGCCGCCCGATCCGCCCTTGGCGGCGAAATCCGACCAGGAGGGCGCGAACAGGAAGTTCAGTGTCGCGTCGATATCGGGATCGTGGGGGAGATGAGCGAGCAGCCGGCTCTCGCCGTCGGGATCGAGGTGGGCGGCCAGGCCCGCCAGCCGCATGATCATCAGGGCCTTGGTGCCCAGTACGGGCATGTCGCCCATCACGCGCGGCATGACGTCGGCGCGGAATCCGGCCTGCACCACCGAATCCGTCGGCCCGACAATGGCATTGGTGAGATCGTGCAGGAGCGGGGTGTTCTGGATCGCCACCGGATCCGAGTTGATCATCGAGTCCTGCGAGGCGAATGCCGCGCACTGGTCCGCGCCGGAGTGGCCGTCGAAGTCCCAGTCGGCGAAGAATCCGGTCACCAAGCCGCCCAGCGAGATTCCGGTGCACACGTACTTGCGTTGCCGCTGCGCGAGGTCGGGCACCTCGGCCGCCATCACCTCGTACTGGTCGCGGACGATCCGCTCGAGGCCCATCTGGTCCAGTACCGGCAGGTCCGCCGAGGACTTGAAGCCGGGGAAGCGCATCCCGTCGATGGGCGCGCCGTTGAAGTAGTAGTCGGCCGCGTCGAGGTAGTCGCCGGTGCGGGCCGCGTAGTCGAATCCGGTGTTCTCGTCCAGGCACGAACTGCGGCGGGCCAGTGCCCAGAATTCGATGTGCTGGCCCATCGCCCGCGCCGAGTGCACGGTGTTGAAGGCGACGCTGTCGGAGTTCGCGGTCCCGCCGAACATGCCCTGCTGCTGCACGACGATGTGGTCGGCGTCCGCCGCGGTGGCCGGGCCGTCGACCGACCGGTAGCGGATATAACCGACGCGATCACAGGCCGCCGGATGCGGCGGGGCGGAGGCGGGCAGCGGCAACGCGAAGCTGACAGAGGAGATCGCGATGCCGTCCCGGGTCGACAGCGGCTGTTCCTGCCGGTCGCCCGCCGCACTGACGGGTTCGGAATCGGCTGTCGCCGTACCGATTTGGAGGGAAGGGGCGGTGAGCACCAGCAGCGCCGCCCACGCGCCGCAACCGCATCGGCGCAGTGCCGACCGAACCACGTTGTTCATGCGACGAAGTCTTCATTTTGTGAGACTGAGCGGTCTACCCAAGTTTTCACAGAAATCGACGTGCCCGGTTTGGGCATCTGCAAGAAGCGGCTGGTGGCGGCCGGTCGTCAGAAGCGAAGTCGGGCGATGACCGCGCGGTGGTCGGTGTCGGGAATGGTGTGGGAGTGGATGGCGGTGGCGCTGCCCCCGGCGAGCAGGACGCGGTCGATGCCGATGATCGGGCCCCAGTGCCGGTCGGTCGGCCAGGTGGGCAGTGCGCCGACGCCCAGGAGTTCGGCGGAGTCGGCGTAGCGGCCGGTGGTCAGGGCGCGGAAGGCCGCGTGGTCGTAGGTGGAGTTGAAGTCGCCGCTGGCGATCACCTTGCCGGTCTGCTCGGCCAGCAGTTCGCGGATGCGGGTCAGTTCGTGCGACCACACTCCGGCGTTCGACAACGGCGGAATGGGATGGAACGCGAATACCGGAATCGATCCGAGGGTGGGGTGAATCATGGTGGCGCGCAGATTGTTCAGCCAGAAGCCCTCGAACTTGACGCCGTCCTCGAGGGGGTAGCGGCTGAAGATGCCGGTGCCCTGGCCGCCGCCGGAAGGCGCGGTGTAGCGATATGGCAGCAGGTCCGCGAGTCCGGCCGTGTCGAGCCGATTCAGCAGTTCGGGCGTGAGTTCCTCGATGGTCAGCACCTCGGCCGAGTTCTCCCGCGCCGCCCGCACCACCGCCTCGGCGTTCCCGCGTCCGAGCTCCAGATTCGATTGCATCACAACGAGATCCGTGCCCGGCGGCGCGCTGCCGTCCGGCCACAGCATCGGCAGCTGCGACCACAGCGCCGCGGCGGACACCGCGACGGCCAGCCCCGCGCTCACCCACCGCCGGGCCAATCCCAGCACGACGATCGCGACGAGCGCGCCCACCATCAGATAGGACGCGAACGACGCGGCCAGCACGGCCGGTTCCCACACGCGCGTGTTGTAGTGCAGCCCAACCCCGATGGCACCGGCGAGCAGCAACAGCCAACCTGCGACTGTTCCCAGCACCCGCCACCAGCGGCGACCCCGCCGTGCCGGTTCGACGACCGGTAGATCCTGCGCAAGCCCGTGCACCATCGTGTGATTCCCTCCCACCCTTCGATTCCTGTAGACCCTACCGTTCGGACAAATCACGCATTTCGGTCACATGGTGGGGGTGTCGAGGAATTCGACCGGTTCAGCCCGTCGTCGTGACCCAACCGATGTCGACTCCACAGCAATCACTCAGGCAATTCGGGAGTGCTGCTCGGGTTCTGGTCGTTGACTCGGTAGTGCTGGTTGGCAGCACCCCGTGAGGGCGAGACCCAGGAGGTCGGCCATTGCATACCCAAGCCATCGACATCGGCGCAGTCGAGCCGGACGTGGACGCGGAAATCCGGCTCGGGCAGGTGGCGGGATCGGCGGTGAGCCTGCCCGGCAAGCGCCGCATCAATGCCGACGCGGTGGCCACCTTCACCGATCACGAGGTGGGCCGCAGCGCCTTCGTCGTCGCCGACGGCATCGGTGATCATCTCGCGGCCGCGCGCGCGGCGCGACTGGTGGCCCGGGTCGCGGCCCGGGTGGCGGTCCGCGACGGCGCGCACGCGGGAATCCTTGCGGCGCAACAAGAACTGCTGCGCGAGCTACCCGAGGAGAGCGCCGACAGTGTCCTGGTGGTCGCGGTCCTGCCGTCCGGCGGCAACCTCGACGCCCCCTGCGATATCGCCTGGGTCGGCGACTGCCGCGCCTACCGCTACAACGGCCGCGTCCTGCACCGCATCACCACCGATCACACTGTCGCCGAATACTTCCGGGCCCGCGGCCACGACCCCATCCCCGGATTGGCCCACCTGGTCACCTCTTCCGCCCGCACCGCCCGCCCCGAGGACATCGGCCACACCACCACCGGCTCCAGCACCGGCCGCCTCCTCCTGTGCACCGACGGCGTAGGCAAACGCCTCAACATGCCCACCATCAAATCGATTCTCGCCGAAGGCCCCTCACCCAAGCCCACCGCCGAAACCCTCGTCCACACCGCCCTGGCCACCGGCGGCACCGACAACACCACCGCCCTGGTAGTCGACGCCCACCCCCTCCCATGACTTCAAGACCACGAAAACCGGCCCTGACCACACGATTAGGTGCCTCTCCCGATGTGTGTGTAATGTTGTGTTCACCGACGCGGGGTGGAGCAGCTCGGTAGCTCGCTGGGCTCATAACCCAGAGGTCGCAGGTTCAAATCCTGTCCCCGCTACTAGGGGAAACGGCCCGGAACCAACTGGTTCCGGGCCGTTTTCGCGTTCGGTGGGCATCATTAGCAAACTCAGTTCTCAGGGGTACGGCGCTGTCCTACGGGTTTCGCAACGTCCCACCATGTAGCTGGCGACAGAGAACGTTTTGCAGCACCGTCATGGTGTTGGGCTGGCTGTGCCTTCAAATCGCAGACCCATCGTCGACAAATCCCCAAGTGGGACAAGATAATCACTACTAGTTCCACTCGCTGTCGGCAGCAACATCGTCAACCACGCCTCGGAGTACGGCACGGTAGGACCTTCGCGCCCATGAGCCTGACCACCAGTGCCGCCTCGACGGCAGCTTGGCTCACGGCCTGCGTGTTAATGTGCATCAGAGTTTGTACCGCGTATTAACCAGGGGGTTCCGGTGACCGACATTCTCGACGTCGACCTAACCACGCTGCACGGGCTGGCAACCGACCTGGGCGGGCAGGCGGATGACATTGGCAAGATCGCTCTTACCAAGGCGGTCAGCATGCCGGATTCTCCTGTGCAGGAGGTGTCGACGCAGGTCGGCGACGCAGTGAAGAAAGCTTACGGGTTGATCGGTGGCCAGATTCAAACCTTGGCGGACCGCGCGAAGTCGGCGTCGGGTAGCTACGAGGACATGGATCAGGCCAACAAAGCGCAGCTGGACAAGTACGGTCGCGGTGACGGTGTGAATTGACCACGGTCAGTCATGTCCGTGGGTGTGACCCGCAGTCGATGCTCGACTACGCCGCAGATTTGGTGACGCAGAACGACAGTTTCGTCACGAAGGTCGATGCGATGGAGCGGTCGGTCGACAACGCCATGAACCAATGGAAGGGCGCCGGCGCGACGGCCGCCTCCGAAAAGGCGATGGCACACAAACTGCACGGCAACCACCTCGCGACCACTATCGTCGGCATCGCCGACCACTACAACATCTACGGCGCTTCGCTTCTCGATACCCGCACCGCGTTGTTGAACATCCTCGACGTCGAGATGAAGAACTCGGGGATGACCGTCGATGATGATGGCACCGTGCACGCCCCGCAGGTGCCCGCGGATTCCGGCCAGCGGTATTCGGCTGCGAAGCCGCTGACCCAGCAGGTTCTCGACGGACAAGCTTCCGGGTACGAGAGTCGGATCAAGAACCTGCTGACGCAGTTCGGCGATGGGGAAACCGCAGCGGCGAAAGCGATTACGACTGATCTTCAAACGCTCGGTGAGTACGAGAAGACGCCCGACGGTGCGCCGATCCGCTCGAATGTGCAAGACATCTTGGACGGCAAGACCTCGCTGCCGACTGATCCGAAGCAACTGCACGATTTCTGGGGGACGTTGACCCCGGCCGAGAAAGACGCGCTCTACGAGAAGGACCAGTACCTCGGGAACCGTGACGGATTGCCCACCGTCGACCGCGATCATTACAACCGCGAGAAACTCGATGACGAACTGACGCGCGCGCAGAACGGCGACCCAGCGGTCAAGGACAAGCTGGGCGATCTGCAGGCCATCCAGACAACGCTGAACAAGCACCCGGAGGCCATGCTGATGCTGATGGACACCCAATCCGGGAACATGACCCACGCCGCGGTCGCGCTCGGCAACCCCGATACCGCCGCGAACGTGTCAGTCCACGCGCCGGGGCTGAACACCAACGTCAAAGACTCACTCGGAAGCATGGTCGACGAAGCAAAGAACGTGAAAACCCTTGCGGAGGACAGACTCCGCCGGTTACCGGATGGTGATTCGAAGAAGGGACAAAAGGAAGTACCCATCGCCTGGATCGGATCGGATCTGCCGCAGGGCAAAGTATGGCCTCCGAGCAAGTGGGACAGCTCGACGCCGGGCGGTGCTTTGCAGGTCGTCGATGACAAGATGGCCAAGGACGGAGCTCCGAAGTTGGCATCGTTCTACGACGGCGTGCGGGCCTCCCACGAGGACAGTTCTGTGCATTTGACGGCGGTTGGGCATTCTTACGGGTCATTGATGACCGGGCTCGCGGTACAGCAGGACGGCCATCAAGCCGTCGACGACCTCCTCGTCTACGGGTCACCGGGATTGGACCTTCCAACGAAACCCACATGGTGGCCTGGTGTCACTGATCCCCAAGTCGAGAAGCTCCATGTCCCTGACGGACATCGATTCGAAATGACTGGCGCCAACGACTTGGTCGCTAAGCTTCCAGCCTTCGGGGAGAATCCGAAATCCCTGACCGGCTTCACCCACCTGGAAACCGGAGCTGGCACGACACCGGACGGTGTGCTCCGCGACGGCGCCTACGGACATCCCGATTACCCCCGTAACGGCGGTAACGGCCAACTGCGCACCTCCGGCTGGAATATCGCGACGATCGTGGCAGGTCTCCCCACCGAGGCGGTGACGAAGTAATGACTCCCAGAATCTCTCGACTCAGCATCGCGGCGGCACTGACCGCCGCGGTGATCGCGACAACGGCAGGATGTGGCGACGTGGACACCCCCTACAAGAAGACCGGCCCCGCCGAAACCGCCCAAGCCGAACAGGAACTCCGGTCCCGACCCACCCTCGAGGACACGCAAGCGCGCCTCACTCAAGCGGTGAAAGACCTTGCCGCCTACGCGAGCTCACTGGTTCCCGACATGACCTGGTACTGGACTGACACCGACCGCCAGCCTTCAGGATGTGGTGCCCCGTACGACCAGACGAACGGCTGGGAGCTCTCCATGCCGAACTACGTCACCAAGGGCGGGGACTCCGCGCATGGTGGCGGCATTCCTGACGCGGTGTGGCCACAAGTGCGTGAGAAGGCCCGCCAGCTCGCGGCCGATCTGGGGGCTACCGAGCACGACCCTTTTCCTTTCAACGAGAAACCCGGTGACCGTGACGCCCGCTTCTATGGGAGCAACGGCACCGTACTGTGGCTGAGCACTCGAACCATCAGCAGCGAAACAGGTTGCCGATACCGCGCTGCCGACAAACCGGCCACCACCACTGTCTCACCGACCACCGAACAACCGAAATGACACCGGCATCCAGTCGGCGCGTCAGGACTCCGATCGACAAGGTGGCGAATGTCTGTGAAACACAATGATTCCGATGTATTGGGCTTGAAGGTGCAGCGCGCCCAGCATGCCCTCGAGCAGATCCGGGGCGTCGGTGTCGTCAACGGTATTCGTGTGATCGTGGATGCCGAGGATCGTCTGCTTTCTGTGACGGTTGGCGAGGAGGCTGCCATCATGGCTGCGTACCAGGCGGCCGTGGAGGACAAGCGCCCCAAGGTTGATGAGGCTTTGCGGGAGTTACGCGCCGATACGACCTTCGAAGCGGTATCGACATACACGAACGCGAACTCGGCTCAACTGGAAGCCGAGCGCCTGGAGCGGCAGCGAAAGCTGAACGAAGAGTTCGACGACGACTACTACGAACGCGGTTCGATCAAGGCCCCGGATTGGTAGTCATTGTGTTGGGGTACGGCGCAGTTTTTGCGGTGCGATTGAATCAGGGGGTCCAGTGGCTGACATTTTCGATTCGGTCGCGGTGAGGGCGTGAATTGACCACGATCAGCCACGTGCGCGGGTGCAACCCGCAGTCGATGCTCGACTATGCCGCCGACCTTGTGAAGCAGAACGATAGCTTTGTCACGAAGGTCGACGCGATGGAGACATCCATCGATGGAGCGATGAACAACTGGAAGGGCGCCGGCGCGACAGCGGCCTCCGAGAAGGCTTTGGCGCACAAGCTTCACAGCAATCACCTCGCGACCACCATCGTCGGCATCGCCGATCACTACAACACCTACGGCACTCAACTCGGTGATACCCGGACCGCGCTATTGAAGATCGTTGACACGGAAGTCCATGACGCAGGGATGACGGTGGAAGACGACGGTACCGTGACCGCGCCGAAGGTTCCCAACAACTCCGGTCAACCGCTGACCGGGACCGCTGCGTTGATTCAGCAGATGATCGATGGACAGGCGTCAGGATTTCAGACTCGGATCAAGGCACTGTTGTTCCAGTTCGGCTTGTCAGAAATATCGGCGGCAACAGCGATCAAAGCCGATCTGCAGCTACTCAGCGGTTATGAGAAGACGCCGGATGGCGCACCGGTCAGTCCGAGTGTGCAGAAAATTCTGGACGGCGACGATCAACTGCCCACTGATCCCAAGAAACTCCACGATTTTTGGGAGAGCCTGACACCGGCGGAGAAAGACGCACTCTACGAAAAGGACAACTACATAGGTAACCGTGACGGTCTGCCCACAGTGGACCGCGACCACTACAACCGCGAGAAACTCGACGACGAACTGACCCGCGCCCAGAACGGCGACCCGGCAGTCAAAGACAAACTCTCCGATTTGCAGGGCATCGCTGCTGCACTCGACGGGTCCGACCGGTACCTGATGCTGATGGACACCCAGTCCGGCAGCATCCCTCATGCTGCAGTCGCAGCTGGTAATCCTGACACCGCCGACCACGTGTGCACCTACGTACCGGGAACCACTTCGCGTCCCTCGATCATGAACGGGGACGGGACAAAGGCCGACGACCCGACGGAAAACGACGATATGGCGCGAGTCGATGCGATGAGGCAGCAAGCTCAGAAGGACGGTGCCCCGAACACATCGGTGATCGCGTGGTTCGGCTATGACGCACCACAGCAGCTGCTCAATGCCTCACATGTGCACTACGCAGACAAGGCAGCACCCGCGCTGGACCAGTTCCAAGACGGGCTCCGGGCCTCCCACGAGGGTCAGCCGTCGTACAACACAGTGCTCGGCCACAGCTACGGCACGACCGTCGTGGGCGACGCAGCCAGTCATGGACATACCCTCAATGCCGATTCCGTGGTACTCGTCGCCAGTCCGGGCACCACCCTTGGGCATGCCAGCGACCTCAGTCTGACCGGTGTGCCACAGGCTGATACACCCAAACATGTCTACGCCACCAAGGCTGACAATGATCCGGTAGCTCTGTATGGCGAGAATAGTTACGATCCGCTTCTCCGATGGTTCAAGCGTCATGGCGTCGACGACTTCGGTGTAGACCCGACGTGGCATCAGTACGGCGCTCAGTCATTCCCCTGGGTTCCCGGGAGCACGTGCTGGTACGGATAGAACGGAGATGCGCA
>NZ_JBSGBY010000154.1:0-14851 GCF_053601505.1 Nocardia sp. NPDC004722 | reverse complement strand
GCTCGTAGCGACGAAGGGTGCGGCCCGGGGCTGTTCCGACGCCAGCGAATCTGATCAACCGGCCGCCCGGCGGATCTATTCCGATCGGTTCGACGGACAGCCGGTGCGCTTCAGCGGACCCCAGCAGGCCCAGCGCGCCGGGGTGAGCACCGTCTACCAGGAGGTGAACCTGTGCCCGAACCTCTCGGTCGCGGAGAACATCTACATCGGCCGCGAACCGCGGCGGGCCGGAATGGTGCGCTTCCGCGTCATGCGCCGGGCCGCCACCGCGCTGGTGGCCCGCCTGGGTCTGGATGTCGATGTCACCGCGCCGCTCGGCTCGTATTCCCTGGCGGTGCAACAGCTCATCGCGATCGTACGGGCCGTGGACCTGGACGCGCGGGTGCTGGTGCTCGACGAGCCCACCTCGTCACTGGACGCCGGTGAGGCGCGGCAGCTGTTCGCGCTCATGCGCCGCCTGGCCGCCGACGGCGTCGCGATCCTGTTCGTCACCCATTTCCTGGACCAGATCTTCGCCCTGTGCGATCGAGCGACGGTGCTGCGCAACGGAACCCTGGTGGGGGAGTACGCGGTGGCCGAGCTGACGCACAAGAGTCTCGTCGCCCGCATGCTCGGCAGCGCGGCCGGCACGCTCGACGAGATCGAGCAGGAGAGCACCCAGCACGAGGGGCCGCGCGCCCGCAGCTCCGACCCCGTGCCGGTGCTGACCGCCAGCGGGGTGAGCGGGCGGCGAAACTCGGTCGCGCCCTTCGATCTGGCGGTGCACGCGGGCGAGGTGGTCGGCCTGGCCGGACTGCTCGGATCCGGGCGCACCGAGGCGGTGCGGCTGCTGTTCGGCGCCGATCGCGCGGTCACCGGGGAGGTCACGATAGCCGGTGCGAACGGCCCACTGCGGTCACCGCGCGCCGCGGTCGCGCAGGGCCTGGCGTTCTGCCCGGAGGATCGCAAGACGCAGGGTTTGATCCTCGAGCTGTCGGTGGCAGAGAACATCCTGCTCGCCGCGCAGGCTGCGCGGGGCTGGGCGCGACCGATCCCGGCCCGGCAGCGGGACGAATGGGTGTCGAAATACATTGCCGCCCTGCGGATCACACCCGCCGACCCGACGCTGCCGGTCAAGGCGCTCTCGGGCGGGAATCAGCAGAAGGTGCTGCTGGCGCGCTGGCTGGTGACCCAGCCCCGGCTGCTGATCCTCGACGAGCCCACCCGCGGTATCGATATCGGCGCGAAAACCGAGATCCAGCGCTTGGTGCTGTCGCTGTCCGAGGAAGGAATGGCCGTGCTGTTCATCTCCGCCGAGCTCGAGGAGGTGCTGCGCCTGTCACACAAGATCGAAGTGCTGCGCGACCGCCGACTCGTCGCGGAACTGCCCAACGACGCGGCGCTGACGATGGATCGTCTCATGGAAACCATTGCCAGCGGGGAGATCTCATGAGAGCCCGGGCCTTCGCGCTGCTCCGTCATCGGCTCGTCTGGCCGGTTGTCGCGCTGGTCGCGTTGTTGATGGTCGATGTCGTGCACACGCCGGGTTTTCTGGCCGTGCGCATGCAGGACGGCCATCTCTACGGCGGCCCGATCGACATTCTGCGCTACGGCGCACCGCTGGTGCTGATCTCGGTGGGCATGACGCTGGTCATCGCCACCCGGGGCATCGATCTGTCGGTGGGTGCGGTGGTGGCCATCGCCGGGGCGCTGGCCTGCCTGCGCATCCAGAAGCTGACCGATCCCGGCGCGATCGGGGGCGTCCTCGCGGCCGTCGCGATCGCGCTCGCGGTGGCCGCCGCCCTGGGCCTGTGGAACGGAATTCTGGTGGCGCGCTTCCGCATTCAGCCGATTGTCGCGACGCTGATTCTCATGGTGGCCGGGCGCGGGTTGGCTCAGCTGATCACCCAGGGGCAGATCATCACCGTCAACAGCGGGCCCTACCACGTGATCGGCGGCGGTTTCCTGCTGACCATGCCGGTACCGGTGCTGATCGCGGCGGCGGTCACCGTGCTGGTGGCGTTGCTGTTGCGTCGCACCGCGCTCGGCCTGCTGTTGGAGTCGGTCGGCGGCATTGCCGAGGCCTCGCGGCTGGTGGGGATCAGGGCGGGCGGGCTGATCGCCGGGGTGTACGTGGTGTGCGCGTGCTGCGCGGCGGTGGCCGGTCTCATGATCAGCTCCAATGTCTCCGCGGCCGACAGCAACAATGCCGGGCTGTGGATCGAACTCGATGCCATCCTAGCCGTCGTCCTCGGTGGCACGGCGCTCACCGGAGGGCGGTTCCATCTCGGCGGCACGGTGTTGGGCGCGTTGGTGATCCAGACGCTGACCACCACCATCTACACCATCGGCGTCCCGCCGGAGACCACGCTGCTGTTCAAGGCGCTCGTCGTGATCGCCGTCTGCCTGATCCAGTCACCGGTGTTCCGGGCCAAGGTGTTTCGCGCCCGCCCGGACCGGCCGCGCACGACGGCCGCACTCGAGTCCGAGAACACCGCGACCACCGGCACGCCCAGCGAACAGGAGACCGTCCACCGATGAACGCACCCGTCGCCGCCCCCACCCGGCCGGTTCCGGCGCTGAAAAGCCTGGTCTCGCGGGGCGAACGCTATACGCCGGTACTGGTCACCGCGGCCTTGTTCGTGATCATGTACGGCATCGGCGTGGCCCGCTACCCGGCCTTCGGCTACCCCCAGGTCTTCGTGAACCTGTTCATCGACAACGCCTTTCTGCTGGTGCTGGCCGTCGGCATGACCTTCGTGATCCTCACCGGCGGCATCGATCTGTCCGTCGGCGCGGTGCTCGCGGTCTGCACCGTGATCTCCGCCTGGCTGGTCACCGTGCACCACTGGCCGGCCCCGGTGGTGATGGCGCTGATCCTGGTGGGCGGCACCGTATTCGGCGCGGGGATGGGCGCGGTGATCCACTACTTCGAGATCCAGCCGTTCATCGTCACCCTGGCGGGCATGTTCCTCGCCCGCGGCCTGTCGTATGTGATCAGCACCGATTCCATCACCATCACCGACCCCACCTACACCCGGCTGGCCCAGCAGCGCATCCATCTGGGCTCGAGCGTGTTCGTCTCGGTGAGCATGCTGGTGGCGCTGGCCGTGGTGGGGGCGGCCTTCGTGGTGCTGCATTACACCCGGCTGGGTCGCACCGTCTATGCGCTCGGCGGCAACGAACAGTCCGCGGTGATGATGGGACTTCCCGTGGCGCGCACCAAGATCGCCGCCTACGCCATCAGCGGCGGCTGCTCGGCGCTGGGCGGGATCCTGTTCACCTTCTACACCCTCTCGGGGTGGAGTCTGCACGCCGTGGGCATGGAGTTGGACGCCATTGCCGCGGTGGTGATCGGCGGCACCTTGCTCTCCGGCGGTACGGGATTCGTGCTGGGCTCTGTGCTCGGCGTTCTCACCCTCGGCGTCATCCAGACCATCATCAGCTTCCAGGGCACGCTGAGCTCCTGGTGGACCAAGATCGTCATCGGGGCCTTGCTGCTGGTATTCATCCTGTTGCAGCGCAGCCTCGGCGGCCGCTCCCGCAAATGAATGCCCGCGGCTGCCAGCGGCTTGCCAGCGGTCGCGGGGAGACTTCGCGGTGTGACGACCAACGACCACGACGCGGACTCCGATGCCGTGCTGGCACAGTCATTGCCCGGAGATTTTCACAGCCACCGTGTCGAGGTGAACGGCGTCGTCCTGCACTACGTCGCGGGAGGCGAGGGCGAGCCGCTCGTGCTGCTGCCCGGTTGGCCCCAGACGTGGTGGCAGGCCCGCAAGATCATGCCGTTGCTGGCCGAGCATTTCCGGGTGATCACCGTCGAGATCCGGGGCATGGGTGCTTCGGCCACGCCCGCGGGCGGGTACGACAAGAAGACCATGGCCGAGGACATTCACCAGCTGATCCGGCGGTTGGGCTATGCCTCCGCGTTCGTGGCGGGCCATGACATCGGCTCGATGGTGGCGTTCAGCTTGGCCGCCAATCACCCGGAATCCGTCCGCAAGCTGGCGCTGCTGGAGGAACCGCACCCGGACGAATCCCTGTATTCGTTTCCGCTCCTTCCGCATTCCGGCGAGCGGCCCCGGCATCGTTGGTGGTTCGCGTTCAATCAGGTCGCCGGGGTTCCCGAGGATCTCTTGGAGGGCCGGGGCCGGGTTCTGGTCGACTATCTGTGCAACCGCAACCTGCGTGATCCCTCGGCCATCGACGAGCGTGCCCGCGAGATCTATGCGGCGGCCTACTCGCGGCGCGCGAATATTCGTGCCGCCACCGGCTGGTACCAAGCGCTTCCCTCGGATATCGAAGACGGCTCGAAATACGAGCCTCTCGAAATGCCCACGGCTGCCCTCTATTTCACCGGCCACACGGATCTGCCGGAGGCGCTCGCCAGCCGCGCCACCGACGTCACCCGCTACGAGATCGCCGACAGCGGCCACTATCTGGCCGAGGAGCAACCCGAGACGGTGGCCGCCCATCTGATCGAATTCTTCGGCCGGTGATCGCTCCACGCCGGGCCACCTGGTTCGAACTGTTCGGGGACTTGGTCTTCGCCGCCGCCATCGGGCAGCTCACTCATCGAATCGGAGCACACCCGACGGCCGGATCGATCGCCGCGGCGGCGGGGCTGTTCGTGCCGGTGTGGTGGTCGTGGGTGTTGTACGCGGTGCAGGCCAATCGTGCCGATCGTGACACCGCGGCGCATCGCCTCCTCGCCATGGCCGGTTGGGCCGGGATCATCGCGATGGCGATGTGCGCCGGTGAGGTGGGTGGTTCGGCGGGCGCGGCGGCGGGGTTCGTGGGCGGATATCTATGGGCGCGTGCGGGTGTCGCGGCGCTCTACGCCTGGGATGCGCGCGGCGGGACCGCGTTGTGGCCGGTGTTGCGCGCCTATGCGCGGGGTTCGCTGGTCAGCGCGGCCATCTGGCTGGGTGGTCTGCTGCTGGTGCACGGCGCGGCGCGATATGCGGCGTGGGCGGCCGCCATGGTCTTCGAACTGCTGCTGCCTCTGTTCGCGGGCCGATCCATCGCGCGCGTCTCGCACGAGGCCGAACATCTGCGAGAACGGTTCGGGGCCTTCACCATCATCATGCTGGGTGAATCGGTGCTCGGCTGCATCGGCGGGCTGACCCAGGCGCATCCGACGCCCGTGGCCGCGCTGACCGGCATCGCGGCCTTCGGTCTCACCGCCTGCCTCTGGTGGACCTACTTCAATGCCGGTAGCACCCGGCCCGGCGCGCACGCGGCCCTGAACCGGGGCGGAAAGTTGTTGCACGCCTATACTTTCGGGCACCTGCCGCTTCAGCTCGGGCTGGCGTTGACGGGGGCGTCGATCGGCCTCGCGGTGGCCACGGGCAGTGCGCATCTCGGCCTCACCGCGGCCGCATGCCTGCTCGGCGGGGTGATCGTCTTCCTCGCCGCGAGCGCCGTGACCCGCGCTGCCTTTGTCGGCTTCGGTGAGGGTGTGGTCGTACACCGGCTGATCACTGCGGCATTGATCCTGTCGCTGCTGCCCTTGGCCCCGCACGTCCCCTTCACCGCTGTCCTGGTGGTGCTGACCGCTGTGCTCGCTGTCGCCTCCGCCTTGGAAGCGCGCCCGACCAACGAGGCCACGGAGGCGGTCAGTCCCAGACCAGTTCCCAGAGCGTGATCTTCCTGCCTTCCATGGTGATTGCCACTCTGCCGTCGTCGGACAGCTGGATGTCGGTCAGATCCGTGATCCTGTCGTCGGCGGTGCCGAAGAGTTCACCGGTCTCGATGTCCAGCAGACGAAGTCCACTACGGTAGACGATCGCGAAGGTGCCGTCGGCGGACAGGGCCGCCGCGCTCACCGGCCCGGGACCAAGTGCGGCACCGGCTCTTGCCTGCTCCGGATACCAGACTGTATGGGAACCGTCCACCCCGGTCAGTAAGGCGACTCGTCCGTCGCGGCTGGTCCGCACCGCCTCGACAGCGATGTCGCCGCGCGGGGGCCGAGTACGCGGTGAAGTCGCGGCACGCGGAGGCATACCCGGTGCGGGGGTGCGATGCCCGGTGATGGTGTCGACCCAGAGGCAGTCGGAATCCGTGCCGTGCAGGGGACGGATCGCGACCCGGCTGCCGTCGGGGTCGAGTCGGGCTTCGGCGCAGAGGCCGACACCCAGCAGGCGCGGCCACAGGGCACGGAAAGCGCCGCGGTGGGGTCCGAAGACCGTGCGGCGCAGGGCGACCATGTCGAGATCCCGGTCGGCGGCCGGAAGTCGCTGTGTCCGACGCAGACTGGCCCGCGCGCCCGCGAGGTCTCCGTCGCGCAGCAGTTGCCGCGTGTGGTGGACGGCGGCATCGATGGCCGTACGGCGCTGACGCCAACCCGGCTGGGGCAGAATCAATGTCGCGTCGGCGGGGCGGGAGATCGGGTATTTGGTGATCGAGCCGTCCGCGCGGGCCACCACCACGGTCCGGTCGGCCAGATACGCGTGGGTCACGGGTTCGCCGGTGGCGTCGAAGGTGCGCAGTATACGGCCGGTCGCGGTCTCCGTCAGCAGTACCGCGCCGTCGGCGGTGCCGGCTACGGCAAGCGAACCGTCGCGACTGACGCCGTTGGCCCGGGTCGACGATGGGTCGGTGGTCGCCGAACGGTATTCGTTTGTGAGCGTGCCGGATTCGATGTCGTGCACGTAGGCCGTGCCGTCGCAGCCGATGGTCACGGTGTGGTCGGCGGGATTCAGCGCCATCACGACCGGCGCCTCGCCCGGCGGTGTGATGACGGGTCCCGAGCGCAGCATCGGACCGTAGAGGTGAACTGAACGGCCGACCACGGCGGCGATCCACTCATGCTCGGCGACCACCAGTTCGGAGATCGGTCCGCCCAGGTGTGTGGTGGACGGTGTGCCCAGCACCTGTCGGTCGAGCGACAGGGTCCGCAGTCGCTCGGCCATGGGGTCGTGGGGCATTCGGTAGGGGAGCAGGGCGAGGGCCTCGCGTGCCCGGTCACCGTCGCACCGTTCCAGATCGACTGCCGCGAGCAGTAATTCGTGAACCGGATCCAAGGGGCTGGCGCGTTGCAGTGCGAGGACGGAATCTCGCATGTGCAGGTCGGAGAGGAGGCCGGACTTCCAGGCGAGCCGGTTGAGGTGGAATACCGCGTATGGGTGGGACGGATCCTGGTCGAGCACGATGGTCAGAATCCGGCGGGCCGCGTCGAGTTCGCCCAGCTCGACCCACGACAGCGCCTCGTTGATGGCGTTCTCAGGCGAGCGCGGTGCCGGTTTCGGAACCGGGCGGCGGTAGCCGCGACCGAAGATCCGTTGCTGGGCTGCCGCCAGCCGGTCGGCTACCGCGGCGATGTCGCGCGGGCGATGGGCGTGCGGCTGAAGGCATTCCGCGAGAACCTCGGCGATCTCGTGGGGCAGCGGCGGCACGTCCGGGCCGGGCTGTGCGCCGGGGACGTAGTCGCCGTTCACCAGTCGCGCCAGCACCGCCGGTGTCCGGGTGCCGAGCTCGGTCGGCCGCAGGCCGGTGAACATGGCCACCACGGTGGCCGCCCACGACCAGATATCGGTCGCCCGATCGAGCAGTTGCCCTGCGCCCGTGGACCATTCGTATTGTTCGGGGGAGCAGTAGGCCGGGGTCATGCCCGCATATCCGGCCGCGACGGTGCCCGCCAGGTCGATCGCCTCGCGCCAGTGCTCGACCACCCGGGCCGGGCCGACGGTCCACGCGCGGGCCAGTCCGATATCGGTGACCTTCGCCGCCGTCGTCCCGCCCGATTCCGTGGCGAGCAAGATGTTTCCGGGCTTCACGTCCTGGTGCACGAGACCGCACGCATGGACGTGCGCGAGCCCCCGGGCGCTCTGGATGGCGATGTCGAGGACGCGTTCGAGGGCGATCCGGTGCCCATCGGCGTAGAGGTCGCGGTTCTCGATCGCGTCGGTGAGACTGCCGCCGGGCATCCACTCCGCGAATACCCGTGGCAGCCCGCGATATCGGGAGACATAGGTGCAGGCGACGACGTTCGGGTGCTCGCCGAGTTCGAGCCAGGCGCGGGCCTCCGCCTCGAACGACGCGATGATCTCCGGGTCTGTGAAAGAGGACGCCCGCGGGGCCTTCACGGCCAGGTCGATGCCCCAGTCGCGGTGGAAGACGCGGTACACCACGCCCATGCCACCGGCGGTGATGACATCGGTCACCTCGTAGCGGTCGGCCACCACCTCGCCGCGGACCCATTCGTCGCCGGGCACGGCCGCGGCTTCGCGGGCGATCCCGACTTCGGTGCCCAGCGCTCGAATCAATTCGTGCACAGTGCCGTCCGGATGGTCCAGTACGGCCAGGAACAGATGGGCGACCCTCGGCTCCACCTCGCCGTCGGCGGTCACGGCACGCGGGTCGGCCCGCGCGAGATCCTGCGTCGCCGCGTAGATCAGGGACACCTGGGTGTGCGGGCGCAGCCGTGGCTCGTCCTCGTTCCAGGGCGCGGATCGCTCCGCACGCCACTTGCGGGCACTCGCCTCGACGGCACGATCGAGATCGATTCCGGCGCGGCGCACCAGTTCCCGCAGCTCGCCGAGTTCGTCGGACAGCCGGTCACCGTCCAGGCCGACGGCTGCGGGAAAGGTTCGGGCGTCTCGGTGGCAGGTCTGCAGCATCACCAACAGCAGGATCCCCGCCGGCCAGTAGCGCTGGAGCCCCAGATCGCGCGCCGCCTGTTGGGTCAGCACCGAGACGAATTTCCTACCGACCGACACGTTTTCAAGGCTAGCGAGAAGTCGATCATGGACCGGCGTTGGGCCTACCCGAATTCGAAGGTGTTCAGCAGCAGTCCGTCACCGAGTCTGCGGGTGTCGGCGAGGTGGAGCGGCTTTGCGGCGGTGGTGTCGTCGAAGAGCCGCTGACCGGTGCCCAGGACGACGGGGAAGATCACCAGTCGCAGTTCATCGGCCAGGTGCTGGGCGATCAGTGTGCGCACGAGCTGATAGCTGCCGTAGACCAGGATTTCCCCGGCTGTCTTCCGCTTCAACTCCGAAACCTCCTTTGCCGCATCGCCGGTGAGGACCGTGGTGTTGTTCCACTGCGGATCCTCGAGCGTCGATGAGACGACGTACTTGGGGATGCTCTGCATCCTGTCCGCCCATGCGCGGCCGACGCGGGCCTCGAATGCCGGCATCCGGGTCTCGAACCACTCGCTGCTGCGCCTGCCGAGCAGCAGCGCTTCGGCGCCCCACGCTTCCTCCGTTTCGCGCGCACCCCACTCCTCGAAGTCCTTGCCGCCCGCGAATCGGTGGAACCAGCCGCCGAGTTCGAAGCCTTCCTGGCCGTCCGGGTCCTGGACGACCCCGTCGAGAGTGGCATTGGCGCTGATGACGATCTTTCCCATTTTCGTGCTCCTTGGACCTGGTGTCGGATAGCACTGGTTCAGACGTCGCGGCGGCGGAAAAGGGGGCGCGCCCCCTTCGCGTCTCGGGCGGCGTCCATACAGCATGGAACTGCACACGGGGAATGAGCTTGCGGGAGTGGCATTGGCGCGAACGGACCTGATATCGCGGGCGCGGGCCGGTGACGGCGAAGCGTTCCGGGCGCTGACCGAGCCGCACCGTCGCGAGTTGCAGGTGCACTGCTATCGGATGCTGGGCTCGTTCCAGGACGCCGAGGACGCGCTCCAGGACACGATGCTCGCCGCGTGGCGAGGTCTCGAGGGATTCGACGGGCGCTCCTCCCTGCGCACCTGGCTCTACCGCATCGCCACCAACCGCTGCCTGGATGCCCTGCGCTCCGCGCGCCGACGTCCTGCCAAACAGTGGGACATCCCGGGTATCGAACCGCCGGAACCCACCCGACTCGGCGAAATCCCGTGGCTCGAGCCCTATCCCGACACCCTGCTGGAGGGCGCGATCACCGTGCCGCTCGGCCCGGAAGCACGCTACGAGCAGACCGAATCCATCTCCCTGGCATTCGTGACCGCCCTCCAGATCCTGCCGCCACGCCAGCTCACCGTCCTGATCCTGCGCGACGTCCTCGGCTTCCGCGCTCAGGAGGTAGCCGAAATGCTGGACACGACAGTAGATTCCGTCAAGAGCACGCTCAAACGCGCCCGCGCGGGACTCCAGCGCCGACTGCCGACAACCAGCGCGCCGCCCGCCGAGGACGCGATCGTGGCCAAGTTCGTCACCGCCTACGAATCCGCCGACATCGACGGATTAGTGACCTTGTTGACCGACACCGTCTTCATGTCGATGCCCCCGATCCCCCTCGAATACGAGGGCCGCGCCCTCGTGGCCCACTTCCTCGCCCTCGTCTTCGCCTCAGGCCGCCAGTTCGTCTTGATCCCAACCCGAGCCAACGGCCAACCGGCATTCGGCGCTTACCAACACACCCCCACCGGCCTCCAACCCTCCTGCCTCATAGTCCTGACCTGCACCGGCAACCACATCTCCGCCCTGACCCTCTTCGAAACCACAGTCTTCCCCACCTTCGGCCTGGACTACGAACACCGAAACTGACCGGAAAGCGTCACCATCCGGTCTTCATGTTATTGTCTCGATTCGATCATGATGACAATTCCTTCCCAATGAGGAATTCGGGTAGCCAGGTATTCAGGGGGTGTTGAGGGTGTTCGAAGTCGGGCCGGTCGACCTGCATGTAGTCGGGGCATCGATTCGCACAGCATCCACCGATGCCACCGAGGCTTTCGCCCAGCATCACACCGAACTCGAGGACTTTTCCGGGAACATGCTCGCCGCTTCCCGCGCCGCATTGGCGAGCCGGGTCGATTCCTGGCGGCAGACGGTCGGCGAGCTCACCCAGAATTCGGACCGGCACGGGCAGGATATCCACACTGCGGCTACGGCTTTCGCGGTCATGGATCGAACGAATGCCACCGTGTTGCGCGAGGCGACCGGAACCTCGTCGCTGGATCTCTGACGCGATGGTGACCTTCGGTGAAGTG
The DNA here is from genome assembly GCF_053601505.1 of Nocardia sp. NPDC004722. NCBI lineage: Bacteria > Bacillati > Actinomycetota > Actinomycetes > Mycobacteriales > Nocardiaceae > Nocardia > Nocardia sp. NPDC004722. The sequence continues at coordinate 3,951 of NZ_JBSGBY010000154.1, read as the reverse complement.
CTGAAATTCGATCCCGAGCAGCTGCAGGAGATCTTCCGGATCTGCACGTCGGCGCACGGAACGTGCACGACGTTCGGAGATTCCTTGAAAGGGCTCGACACCCTGCACACCTGGCAGGGCGCCGCCTCCGATGCGGCCCGCACCGCGGTCGGGCGCACGCGGGTCGATATCGATTCACATGGTCAGGAAGTCGCACGTGTGGGCCAGGCGGCTCGCAACTGCTACGACGAAGCGGTCGCGCTCAAGAAGACGGCGGTGGATTGCCAGCACACTGCCGACAGCGAGCATCTTGTCATCGATCCGGGCAGTGGGAAGGTCTCCGACCCGAATCCGCCGGATACATCCGGTTGGACGGCACAGCAGGTGAACGACTATCACCGAAAGGTCAGCGATTTACAGCAGCGAGTCGACAGTGTGATTCTCGACGGCGCGCGATTCGATCAGGATCTGGCCACGCTGATCAATGGCGCGGATGGACGGCTGCCATTGGATTCTTCCAAGGGCGACAACGAGATCGATCGCCGCGGGAATCAGATTGCCGCTTTCCGCAATGTCTATCACCGGGACCCGGTCACGGAGAACGAATGGCGGATGGCGGATGCGCTCGACCCGCACACCTATGACCCGAAATATCGCGGTGTGGAATCGAATGTGGTTGTGGCGACCTTCAATCCAGTGCCGGGCGGCGGTGTTTACCGGCAGAATCTCTACATTCCCTCGCCGGAAGTCCAGAATATGGATACCAATCCGGCGGACTGGGTCGACGGCCGCCTGACACCGCACGATGTCGGTGACATTCGGGGCCCTTCTGCGACAGTGCCGGCGGAGGCGTCGCGCGTGTCGGTGTTCGCCGATCTTGACCACGGGATTCTCGTCGCCCGCCAGAATCCGTCGATGTCCACCGACGGCAAGGACGCGGGTGCGGGCAATCCCAGAGTCAGTGCGGTGCAAGGTGTCGACGGCGCGATGCAGATTCGCTACGCCGCCGCCGATCCGTTCGCGCCGTCGCTGTCCAAGCCGGTCGCGCAGGTCGCGGGCACGATGATGCTGACGCCATTGAGCGGCGGGAATCTCGGCGTCGACGGCATGGTGACCTCGTATCCGAGCGCGGAGGGGTATCAGTACAAGCCTGACGGCACGACCGTGCAGTTGTTCAATCAGGAAGCGACGATGTCGCAGGCCGGACCCATGACCAATCTGCCGTTCGGGGAACGTAATCATGTCGGCAACTACAGCGGCGTCAACAGCCTGATCTATCCGGCGGAGCCGACCGACGGCAGCCCGCTGCGGCTGGTTCCCGAGCAGCGCCCTACGCTGCTCGGGTCGGCGGATGCTCCGCCGAAGATCTCGGTGGCACCGCCGTATGTGCCCGATCCGCCGCCGTCGCCACCCGCTCCACCCCAGGCGGCCACACCCGGCGTCGTGCCGACTCCGCCGCCGGTTCCGGCCCGTTGAGCGAAAGGATTCGACGATTCATCCGTATGTGATGCGCACGCGCCTGGATTCGCCGGGCTGGTGGGCGCTGGCTACCTTCCTCATTCCGGTCTCGCAGGCGGTCGCGCAGTTGGTGGTGGCCGTGCTGGACGCAAAGGGCGTGGTGACCGGTTCAGCCGGGCATCGCGGTGTCGCGACGGGTGTGCTCGCCGGGCTGGCTGCCGTGCTGTGGCTGTTGCCGTGGCGAGTCGCGCGGGCGGGCGCGATCGGGGCTGCCGGAATGCTGGTCGTCTACCTCGTGGGATGGATGGTCCATGGCCTTTCCTGACCTGTCGCGAATCTTCGTGCGGCACAGTCGTGGCTGCCCGAGTAGTGCGGCGTATCGCCCGCAGCACGGTTCCCGGAACCCGGATCCGGCGACGGTCACCACCGCGTCGGAGTGCCCGCGCTGCCGGATGCTGGCTGGACAGCGCGCCCGCGCAGACGATCCCGGCGCCGTGACGCGAGTGAGCGCGGCACCGAACTTCTCGGGCTACTCGCCGCTCATCGGCGTGCTGGTCATGCTGACCGTGGTGCTGGTCCGACCGGCTTGGCTGGTAATACTCGCCGGGGTCGCCAGTTGCCTGATCGCCTTGCCGTTCCCCGGCTTCCGCAAGGTCGTTCCCTGGTCCTGGGCATTGGTCTGTGCGGGCCTCCTCGTCTACGCGATGCTGGTGGTATTCGTTCCGGCAGTGGCGGCACGAGTGATCGCCTGAGGACCGGACTGGAACAGGTTCGGCGACTGATTGATCCACCCGAGCGGGGCGAATTGAGGCCCGCATCGAGGGATTTCGCGTGTTAGCATCACGCGCCGTCAAAGTCCTTGCGGCAACGTGTTCTTCAGGAGGGTGGGGGCTCGGTGTGAGAGTGGCCGTCAGTGGTGAGCGGTGTATCGCCTCGGGTCATTGCGTCGCGCGGGCCGGGCGGGTTTTCGATCAGAGCGAGGACGACGGCGTCGTGGTTCTGCTCGATGCGAATCCGGCCGCGGAGCTGGCGCACGCGGTGCGCTCGGCCGCCGAGTTCTGTCCCGCCCGCGCGATACAGATCGAGGATTGACCCTGAGCATGACTGATTCATCTGTCGAGGCCGCGGAGCCGACCTTCTACCCGGGTCGCCGCGCGGCGACCTGCCCGTTCCGCCCGGCCGCCGAGATCGCCGAACTCGCTGCCGCGGGGCCGATTTCCACCGTCCGCACCTGGGAGGGCAAGCGGCCCTGGCTGATCACCGATTACGCGGTGGCGCGGGAGCTGTTCGCCGACGCGCGGGTCAGCGCCGACAATCACCACCCGAACTACCCGCACATTCACGAGGGTATGAAGGCTGTCGCGGAGATGAGCCCGCGCACCATGTTCAATACCGACGGCGCCGATCATGCCCGCTACCGGCGCATGCTGGCCAAGCCGTTCACGCCCAAGCGGCTGGAGGCCATGCGGCCCAATATCCAGAAGCACATCGACGAGACCATCGACGCCATGTTGGCGGGCGGGAACTCGGGCGATCTGGTGGCGTTGCTGTCGCTGCCGGTGCCGTCGCTGATGATCTGCGAGCTGCTGGGTGTGCCGTACGAGGATCACGCGTTCTTCCAGCAGGCCACCGAATTGGGTTTCGGCGGACAGGCTTCCGCCGAGGAGCAGCAGCAGTCGACGCTGGAGATGCTGGGCTTCCTCAACAAGCTGATCGAGACCAAGACCGCGAACCCGGCCGAGGATCTGCTCTCGGACGTGGCGGAGCTGGTGAACTCCGGTGAGCTGCAGGTGTGGGAGGCCGCGCTGCAGGCGGTCGGCATTCTGGTCGCCGGGCACGAGACCACCGCGAACATGATCGCGCTGTCGGTGATCGCGCTGCTGGATCAGCCCGAGCAGCTGGCCGTCATCCGCGACACCGATGATCCGGTGGTGCTGGGCAACGCGGTCGACGAGCTGATCCGCTACATGACCATCGTGGACACCGGGCTGCGCCGGGTCGCGGCCGAGGATATCGAGGTCGCCGGTCAGGTGATCGCGGCGGGCGATCCGATCGTGTTCGATCTGGCGTCGGCCAATTTCGACGCGAAGGTCTTCACCGATCCGGAGCGGCTGGATGTGGCGCGTGAGAACGCCGGGGCGCACCTGTCGTTCGGCTCGGGTCGCCACCAGTGCATCGGGCTGCAGTTGGCCCGACTCGAGCTGGGCATGGTGTTGCAGACGCTGTTCCGCCGCGTGCCGCGGCTGCGGCTGACCGCGCCGGTGCAGGAGATCGAATTCAAGTGGGACGCCATGGTTTACGGCGTCGTGTCGCTGCCGGTCGCCTGGTGATCGCGTCCTGCCGTCAGGGCAGGGCGTGCAACCAGAGTCTGCTGCGGTCGTCGTCGGTGGTGGCCAGCAGCAGATTCCCGTGCAGAGTGGTCATGCGTGCGGCGGGCGCGGTGGCTGGTAGGGGTAGTTGTTGCCAGTCGGCGCAATCGGCGGTCACGGACTGTAGCGCGACGCTGTGATCGAG
>NZ_JBSGBY010000153.1:0-14932 GCF_053601505.1 Nocardia sp. NPDC004722 | reverse complement strand
CGGCGGAGGCGTCGCGTTCCTCGGTGGCGTCGGTGAGGCGCAGCGCGCGGGCCCAGGTGAGCAGTTGCGTATTGGATTCGGCGGCAGCGAGATCCGGGTGCACGGTGCCGCAGAACTCGGCGTCGGCGCCGGTGGCGTCGAGGCGGGCGCGGCAGTCCCACATCCAGCTGACCGGGGGTAGCGATTCGCCGGTGATCTCGCTGGCGTAGGAGTTCACCAGCGTCGACAGGGTGTCGATGGCAATCATCGTCAGCGAATCGGTCACGGTCGCCAGACTTCCACCCTCGGGAGCGACTGGCCCGCAACCTGACTCGCTACCGCGTGTCGGTGCGGTCGAAGCACTCACAAAGCCGGACATACAGCCCTATTCACCGCTGCCGGCTATTGTCCGGCGCGCGAAGATCATTCGCGCACGAAAACGCCGACCGACTCGCGAACCCGGAGGGGGACGTTCGGGCGGAGCCGGTCGGCGTGGATCGGGTCAGCGCCTCGAAGATGACCCGACGAGTGGGGGTGGAGCCGTGCAGGGGGTTTCGGCTCCACCCGGGTGCGAACTAGCTTGCGTAAGCCCGCAGGCGGTCGGCGCGCTCGCCCTTGCGCAGCTTCGACATGACCTCGCGCTCGATCTGGCGGACCCGCTCGCGCGAGAGGCCGAAGAGCTTGCCGATCTGGTCGAGGGTGCGCGGCTGGCCGTCGTCGAGGCCATAGCGCAGGCGGATGACCTGCTGCTCGCGCTCGTCGAGGGTGGCCAGGACGGTGCGCACGTCCCGGTGCAGCAGTCCGGCGATGACCGCGGACTCGGCGGAGGTGGCCTCGGAGTCCTCGATGAAGTCGCCCAGCGGGGCTTCCTCGTCATTGCCGACCGGCATGTCCAGGGATACCGGGTCGCGGCTGTGGTCGAGCAGATCGGCGATCTTGTCGACCGGAATGCCGGACTCGTTGGACAGTTCCGCGTCGGTGGCCTCGCGCCCGAGCTGCTGGTGCAGTTCGCGCTTGATGCGGGCCAGCTTGTTCACCTGCTCGACCAGATGGACGGGGAGGCGAATGGTGCGGGACTGATCGGCCATGCCGCGGGTGATCGCCTGGCGAATCCACCAGGTGGCGTAGGTCGAGAACTTGAAGCCCTTGGTGTAGTCGAACTTCTCCATCGCGCGGATCAGACCCAGGTTGCCTTCCTGGATGAGGTCCAGCAGCGGCATGCCGCGACCGGTGTAACGCTTGGCGAGGGAGACCACGAGGCGGAGGTTGGCTTCCAGCAGGTGCTGGCGAGCGGCCTGACCTTCGCGAACCAGGATCGCGAGATCCTTCTTCTTCGCGGCGGACAACCGTTTGCTCGTCTCCAGCAGGTGCTGTGCATAGAGGCCCGCCTCGATGCGCTTGGCCAGCTCGACCTCGTCGGCCGCCGTCAGCAGCGCCGTCTTACCGATCCCGTTCAGGTACACGCGTACCAGGTCGGCGGCGGGGCTTGCGGCGTCGAGGTCTTGTTCGCTGGTGCGCACGTCAGTGGTGGCGGGGCTTGTCATGACTTGCCTCCTGTCGGTGGTGTCTCGCTCCGTTCAACGGACCCGACATCAGGAAAGTTCCCCGGGTGGCAACCGGTAAACCGGGCTTGAGCTGCGGTTTTTACGGCGCACGTCTGAGAAGTTCCTGAGAAGCGCGTATCCTGCGGAACTCGCGCCTCCCGTCGGACGGGTCTCGGTGTCCGGGTAGTTGCCACCGTCGGAGTCGAACTATCCGACGTACCAATCGATTACGTGTCATTCGGACGGGAATGGGCCTTACGCGGACGCCTTCCTTCGAGCACGAATCAAAACGATCGGCCCGGTCCGGGCATTCCCGGACCGGGCCACATCGATACTTCGGCGACACCTGATCGTGACGGACCTCACCGCCGGTCAGCGCCGGATTTCCACAAGATTCAGCGCGGATGGACGAGGCCGTGGCGGACCAGTCCCGCCACCACGCCGATGACCGCGCTCTCGAATTCCGGGGTGGCGGCCTCGCCGCTCTCGCCGAAGGCCAGCAGCTCCACCAGTTCCCGCAGCGGCAGCCCGTCGGGCCGCATGCCCGCCAGCAGCGCGGCGGTGGTGTCGTCGACCTCGTGCTGCCAGCGCGGGCCGTCGCCGCGGTGCAGCCGGACCACCCGCTGCGCCCAACCCTCCTCGCCGGGGAGGTAGACGCGCTCGAGGGCGGTGGCCGCATCGACCTCGTAGCGGGCGTCGAGGATCAGGTCCGGGTCGGCGGCCGCGGCGCGCAGCCAGGCCGAGCGCTCGAAGTAGGCGAGCGCCTCGGCGCCCAGCGGGTCGTCGAAGCCGTGCGTGAGGTCCTCGGCGAGCAGCTCGGTCGGCCCGTCGATGGCGCGCAGATACACGAATCCGAATCCGATTCCTTCCACCCCGGATTCGGCGAAGGCGTCCAGCCAGCGTTCGGCGCGCGCCTGGGCGGCCCCTTCGCGCGGGTCGAGTCCGGCGTCGCGCAGCCAGGTTCCGACATAGAGGGCGGGATCGGCGATGTCGCGCTGCACGATCCAGGCGTCGATGCCGTGGTCGGGCAGCCAGCTCGCGACGCGGGCGCGCCAGTCCTCGCCCTCGAGGTGCACCCACGAGGCCAGCAGCGCGGCGGTACCGCCGGGGTTCAGCAGTTCCGGGATGCCGGAGATGACGAGTTCGCTGGCGCCGTCGAGGGCCAGGCCGGAGTCGCGGTAGGTGTGCTCGACGCGGGCCGGGCCGACGACGAACGGGGGATTGGCCACGATCTGGTCGAAGCGGCGGCCCGCGACGGGTTCGAACCAGGAGCCTTCCAGCAGTTCGATATCCAGCCCGTTGAGCGCCGCGGTGGCCTCGGCCAGCCAGATCGCGCGTTGGTTGAGATCGGTGCCGGTGACTTTGCCGCCATAGGAAGCGGCGTGCACGGCTTGCACGCCGCAGCCGGTGCCGAGATCCAGTACGGTGCCGGTCTTGCCGGTCGGGGTGGCGCGCAGCAGCGACAGCGACGCCTGGCCGACGCCGAGCACGTGATCGGTGTCGAGGGCGCGGCGGCGCATGGAGTCGTCGAGGTCCGAGAGCACCCAGCGGGTGCCCTCGCCGAGATCGAGGGGCCGCAGGTCCAGTGCCGCGCGAATCTCGTTGCCGTCGTGCTCGAGCAGGCCCGCGGCGACGGCGCGGTCGATGCTCACCGGCGAGAGGGCCGCGGCCGCTTCGGCCTCGGTGACCGGATCGCCGAGCAGCAGCAGGCGCACCAGCGTGCCGAGTTCGCCGAGCGCGGCGGCGGCACGTCGGACGGGGACGGGTTCGCCGCGACCGAGGGCGGCGTGCGCGTCGTCGCCCAGCGCCTCGAGGAGGGTGTCCGCGTCGTAGCGGACGCGGGTCAGCGCCGCGCGGAGGTCGGGCGCGAGGTCGGCGAGCAGGGACGAGGTGGTCGTCTGGTTCGTCGGCATAACTGCGAACTCTGCCACCGCAACCGATGGGCATCCGTCGGCGGCCCCGGTTCCGGGAAGGCAACCGGTTGGTAGCTGGCGGCGATCAGCCATGAATTTCAGCTCACTTATCCATGAATTCGTGATCTCACCTGCGGTTATTCGCCCCGCTCGCAACGATATTGATTGCTAGTGTGACCTGGATCACCAGGAGGTATCGCAGTTGACAACTGAAACCCACACCGGCGGACCGTCTCCCGACTGGTCCGAGGTCTACGACAGTCCCGAGTTCCAGCGTCTGCGTTCGCGCTTCCGGCGCTTCGTGTTCCCCATGACCGCCCTGTTCCTGGCCTGGTACGCGCTGTACGTACTGCTGGCCGACTACGCGCACGGCTTCATGTCGCACAAGGTGGGCGGGAACATCACCGTCGGCCTCATCTTCGGCCTGTTGCAGTTCCTTTCGACCTTCGTCATCACCGGTCTCTATGTCTGGTTCGCCGACCGCAAGCTCGACCCGGCGGCCGAGGCGATCCGCGCCGAACTGGAAGGAGAGCAGCGGTGAACGCCTATCTGGCAGCCGGAGTCGAGGGCAGCCGTCCCGGACTCAACATCACCATCTTCGCGATCTTCGTGGTCATCACCCTCGGCATCGTGGTGTGGGCCAGTCGCGACAACCGCACGGCCGCCGACTATTACGCCGCCGGGCGCGCCTTCTCCGGACCGCAGAACGGCATCGCCATCTCCGGCGACTATCTCTCCGCGGCCAGCTTCCTGGGCATCGCCGGGGCGATCGCGGTGTACGGCTACGACGGCTTCCTCTACTCCATCGGATTCCTGGTGGCCTGGCTGGTAGCGCTGCTGCTGGTCGCCGAATTGCTGCGCAACACCGGCAAATTCACCCTCGGCGACGTGCTGGCCTTCCGCATGCGGCAGCGGCCGGTGCGGGCGGCGGCGGCCACCTCCACCCTGGCGGTGAGTCTGTTCTATCTGCTGGCCCAGATGGCGGGCGCGGGCGTGCTGATCTCGCTGCTGCTGGGCGTATCCAGTTCGGCGGGACAGAATCTCGTGATCGCGGTGGTCGGCGCGATCATGATCGTCTACGTGCTCGTGGGCGGCATGAAGGGCACCACCTGGGTGCAGATCGTCAAGGCGGTGCTGCTGATCGCGGCGGCCGCGGCCATGACGGTGTGGGTGCTGGGGCGCTACGACTTCAACGTCTCGAGCGTGCTGGGCGACGCGGTGCACCACGGTGGCAAGACCGGCGCGAAGCTGCTGGAGCCGGGCTTCAAGTACGGCAAGAACGGCACCAGCAAGCTCGACTTCCTTTCCCTGGCACTGGCTCTCGTGCTGGGCACGGCGGGGCTGCCGCACGTGCTGATGCGGTTCTACACGGTGCCGACGGCCAAGGAGGCGCGCCGCTCGGTGGTGTGGGCGATCGGGCTGATCGGCGTCTTCTATCTCTTCACGCTGGTGCTCGGGTACGGCGCGGCGGCGCTGGTCGGGCCGGAGAAGATCGCCAAGGCCCCGGGCAAGGAGAACGCGGCCGCGCCGCTGCTGGCTCTGGAGCTGGGCGGGCCGGTGCTGCTGGGATTCGTTGCGGCCGTGGCGTTCGCGACGATTCTGGCGGTGGTGGCAGGGCTGACGATCACCGCGTCGGCGTCCTTCGCGCACGATGTCTATGCCAATGTCCTCAAGCGCGGGCAGGCCGACGGCAAGGGTGAGGTGCGGGTCGCGCGGATCACCGCGGTGGTGATCGGGGCGCTGGCGATCGTGGGCGGCATTCTGGCTAAGAACCAGAACGTGGCGTTCCTGGTGGCGCTGGCGTTCGCGGTGGCCGCCTCGGCAAACCTGCCGACCATTCTGTATTCACTGTTCTGGCGGCGCTTCAACACCGCGGGCGCGCTGTGGAGCATCTACGGCGGGCTGGCCGTCACGATCGTGTTGATCGTGTTCTCCCCGGCGGTCTCCGGAGCGCCCACCGCCATGATCAAATCCCAAGACTTCCACTGGTTCCCGCTGTCGAACCCGGGTCTGGTGTCCATCCCGGTTTCGTTCGCTCTGGGCTGGCTGGGAACGATCTTGTCGAAGGAACGCGACAATGCCAAGTATGCCGAGATGCAAGTGCGGTCTCTGACCGGCATCGGAGCGGAAAAGGCTGTGCAACAGTAAAGTCCGATTAAAATGGCGAAAAGTTAGCTGAAAGGCGTTTCAGAATTTCAAGATCAACAATTTGAAGATCAAAAATACTGGCCCGCAACGAGGTTGGGCTGTGTATGCTATTGATCATGCACAGCCCCACTACGAGGTGGGATGACGGCAAGGCGGTGTCGTATTGGACGTCAACAGGCTTCGGATGCGCAGAGCGACTGCTATTGCAATCGCTTTCGGCGTTCTGGCATTGATGGTCTCAGGCGCGTTTGATCGATTGTTGCTCGGCGTATTCATCGCCGGCGGTTTGACGCTCGGCTGGGTTAATGCCCGGCTCACGTGGATGTCGATTGTGCGCATCACCGATGCGGAAACACCCAGCAAACAAAAGCTGGCGTTGTCCTCCGCATCGCGTCTGCTCATTCTGACCGGATTGTCGATTCTGGTGGCGTTTCTGACTCGGCCCAACGGCGTCGGAATCTTCTTCGGGCTGGCCCTCTTTCAGTTGATCCTGGTGTTGCACACCGCTCTGCCCGAGGTGAAAGGGCTTCGACAGCAATCATGAGCATCCCCGTCGCTTCCCTCGCCCATTTGTCGGCACCGACGCTGCTGGCCGCCGAGGATTCCTCGGGGGACTCCAAGATTCACGTCGGTGACCACGCCCAGGCCACCCTGTGGGGCCTGACCTTCAACATCGACACCATCGTGTCCACCAGCGTGGCCGCGGTGATCGTGCTGGGCCTGGCCTTCTTCCTGCGGGCCAAGATCACCTCCGGGGTGCCCAACGGCGTGCAGCTGTTCTTCGAGACCATCACGGTCCAGATGCGCAATCAGGTGGAGACGGCGATCGGCATGAAGATCGCGCCGTTCGTGCTGCCGCTGGCGGTCACGCTGTTCACCTTCATTCTGTTGTCGAACTGGTTGTCGGTCTTGCCCGTTCAGTACGGTTCGGGCGAATTGATCGCGCCGCCCGCCTCCGACTTCAACTTCACGCTCTCGCTGGCGCTGTTCGTGTTCCTCTTCTACCACGCCGCCGGTGCTTATCGGCGCGGGCCGGGTGGGCACATCAAGCAGTTGCTCAAGGGTCACACCGGCTGGGGCCCCATGGTTTTCATCAATGTGGTCGAGGAAATCGCCAAACCGCTGTCGCTCTCGCTGCGACTTTTCGGCAACATGTTCGCGGGCGGCGTCATGGTTTCGGTGATCACCTTGTTCCCGTTCTGGATCAGCTGGGGTCCGAATGCCGTCTGGAAGATCTTCGACCTGTTCGTCGGAGCCATTCAGGCATTCATCTTCGCCCTGCTGACCATCCTCTACTTCAGCCAGTCGATGTCGCTGGAGAGTGAACACCACTGAGCGACTTCAGTCGTTCAGCGCAACAACCCTTTGTAAAAGGAAGTGAAAAATGGCTGACCCAGCAACCGCGAGTATCGTCCAGGGCGCTCTTATCGGCGGCGGCATCATTCTGGCGGGCGGTGCCATCGGCGCGGGTATCGGTGACGGCTTGGCCGGTGCCGCTCTGATCAACGGCGTCACTCGCCAGCCGGAGGCCGAAGGCCGCCTGCGCGTCAACTTCTTCCTGACCGTCGGTCTGGTCGAAGCTGCGTACTTCATCAATCTAGCGTTCATGGCCCTGTTCGTATTCGCTACTCCCGGTAAGTAGACGGCATCATGTCTCCCAGAACGGATGTGGAGGCCGCGGGGAACTTCCTGGTTCCCAACGGCACCTTCTTCGCCGAGTTATTGATCTTCCTGATCGTGCTCGCGGTCATCTGGTTCTTCGTGGTTCCGCCGATACGAAAAGTATTGGCGGAGCGGGAGGCACGCGTCGAGGTCACGACGGCCACCGCCAAGGAAGCGAGCGAAACGTTCGCCGAAGCCGAGGCGCGCTACGAATCCGCACTCGAGAAGGCCCGCAACGAAGCGGCCGAGATCCGGAATGAGGCACGGGCGCAAGGCCGGGCCATTCTCGAGGAGATGCGTGGCGAGGCGCAGAAAGAGGCCGACCAGATCGTGGCCGAGTCCACGGCGCACCTACGCGCCGAGGCCGACCAGGTGGCCGCCGAACTACGCGAAGCCGTCGAACCACTCGCACAGGACCTGGCCGGCCGGGTCCTCGGCGGGAACGATCGTGCCCGGACCAGTGCGGGCCAGCAGAGAGGACGGGGGTCCGTATGATCCTCAACCACGCCCTCCTCGCCGAGGGCTACAACATCACCTTCAACTGGCCTGTCTTCTTCAGTCAGCTGTTCGGGTTCGCGGTCATCGTCTGGTTCTTCGCGAAATACGTTGTGCCGCCGGTGAAGCGCATGATGGCCAATGCGCAGGGCCAGATTCGCAGGCAGCTCGAGGAGAGCGAGGCGGCCGCCGACCGTCTGATTCTCGCCAAGGCCGCCTACGACAATGCCGTGGCCGAGGCCCAGGCCGAACTCGACCGCATGCGCGAGGAGGCTCGCGCCGACGCCGATCGCATCATCGACCAGATGCGGGAGGCCGCCGCGGCCGAGGTGGAGCGGGTCCGCAAACAGGGCCGCGACCAGATCCTGCAGTACCGCAGGCAGATGATTCGCGATCTGGAGGCCGATCTGGCCGCCGCCATGCTGGCGCTCACCGAGGAGAAGGTGCGCGAGCAGCTGGGCTCCCCGCAACAGCGGGCGGACAGTATCGACAGGTTCCTGGCGGACCTGGAGGCACTGGCCAATTCCGGCGAGGCGCGGCGGGAGCCGCAGACCGAGCGGAAGTAACCAACTCTCGGGACTCTCAGGGGTGCCCCCTGAAACCCCGAATTGGGCGGTCGGTTCGTTTGAACCCCCGAATACGCTGAAACCCCGGATGCTGTCCGGGGTTTCAGCGTGTCAGGGGTCGGTCAGGCGGGTTTGCGGCTGGTGAGGCAGTAGGGCTGACCGGCGGGGTCGGCCATGACGATCCAGGTCTTGCCGCGGTCGGTGCGGTGGGCGCCGAGTGATTCGTGCCAGGCCGCCGTGGCGTCGATGTCGGTGCAGGCGAGGTCCGGATGCGCTGCGGTGGGGCGGTTTTCGCCGAGGCGCTGCAACAGGAAGTCGATCGGGATGTCCGGGCGGGGCGACAGGCGCGAGAATTCCGGGAAGGTGCTCGGCCGCCAGGCCCAGCCGGTGAGGTCGGTCCAGAAGCGGGATTCGATGTCGTAGTCGCTGTCGCCGATGTCGAGGCAGATCTGGTCGAGGCGGCTGCGGTCGCCCGCCGGGCCCGCCACCGTCGGGGTGAGCGTGGGTGCGAAGTCGTGAAACGGTGTGATACAGAACGGCATTCCGGCGGGGGAGTGCAGCACCGCGTAGCCGATGCGCTCGGTGAGGATGTTGTCCTCGGCGAGGACGGCCCCGAGCTCGATGGCGCGGTCGGTTTCCGCGGGGACGTCGTCGACGTCCAGGTCCAGGTGCACGCGCGCCGGACCGCCGATGGACTGCATCTTCACCGTCGCCGCGCCGGATCGCGGGAGCAGCGTGAGGAATTCGTCGTGGTCGCCGCGTCGGGGCGAGAGGGTGGTGCCGGTGACGGTCGTCCAGAATTCGGTGGCGGCGTCGAATTGTGCGGCGGGACGGTCCAGGAAGGCCCACACCCAGCGAATCGTCATGCTGTCTCCAGGGTTTCGCGCTTGCGGAAGGTCTTGCGGTAGGCCAGCGGCGGCACCCCCAGTTCGAGGCGCATGTGGTGGCGCAGCGACGCGGAGGTGCCCATGCCCGCGCTGCGCGCCACCTCGTCGATCGGCAGATCGGTGGTCTCGAGCAGATGCCGGGCGTGGCGCACCCGCTGTTGCAGGATCCAGGCGCCCGGCGCCATCCCGGTCTCGGCCTTGAACCGGCGGGTGAAGGTGCGCACGCTCATATGAGCATGCGCCGCAAGCGAGTTGAGATCCAGATCCCGGTCCAGATGGGCCAGCGCCCAGCGGCGGGTCGGCGCGGTGCCGTCGCTGCCGGACTCCGGCACCTGTCGTTCGATGAACTGCGACTGCCCGCCCTCGCGCCACGGCGGCACCACGCAGTAGCGGGCCGCCCGATTGGCGACGGCGCTGCCGTGATCGGTGCGGATCAAATGCAGGCACAGGTCGATGCCCGCGGCCAATCCCGCCGAGCTCCAGATGTTTCCGTCCTGCACGAACAGCAGGTTCTCGTCCAGCAGCACCTCGGGGTAGAGGGCGCGGAAGCGGTCCGCGAAGTGCCAGTGCGTGGTCGCGCGCCGACCGTCGAGCAGGCCCGCCGCGCCGAGCACGAACGCGCCGGTGCAGATGGACACGATGCGGGCGTCCGGGCGGATGGTGGCCAGCGCCGCGGCGACCGCGGGCGGCAGCCTGCCTTCCTGCCGCGGTTCGTGGATGCGGGTGCCCGGCACGATCACCGTGTCGGCGCGGGCCAGCAACTCCGGCCCGAATTCCGGGATGACGGTGTACCCGGCGGTGGCCTGGACGGCTTCGGTGTCGACGCCGCAGGTGTGGACCTCGTAGAGCGGATTGCCGTCGTCGTCGGTGGCCTCGCCGAGCACCAGCGGCGGGATCGACATGTCGAAGCCGACGGTCGGGGCCAGGACCAGGACGGCCACGAGATGGGGTGACGGCACGACTGTCCTCCTCGCGATGGCTGAATCTTGACGCATTGTGTCATTCAGGCCACTCGTGGGGAAAGAGCTTTTCGGTCACGCTCATGCGGTGAGCGAACTGAAGGACGATCTCGACCGCGAATCCGGGCATGGCGCACCGCCATTGGATGCGGCACGACCCACGGCCGGTGCCGATCCGTCCGCGATCGACGCCCTGGGGTCGGTGGCGCAGGCCATCGACGACGGATCGGGGCGAGGGAGCGTGGCCGTGTCGTCGGCGAATGGCAAGGCGCAGGCGGTTGTCGGGACCGGGCGGCGGGGTCTGCATCCGGCATGGATCGTGGCGGCGGTCAGTTTCGTGGCATTGATCGGGGCGGCCGGGTTCCGGTCGGTGCCCGGCGTGCTGATGGATCCGCTGCATGACGAGTTCGGCTGGTCGCACGGCACGATCGGTGCGGCGGTCTCGGTGAATGTGCTGCTCTACGGGCTGATCTCACCGTTCGCCGCGGCGCTCATGGATCGCTTCGGCATCCGGCGGGTGGTGGCGTGCGCGCTGGTGCTGATCGCGGCGGGCAGCGGCTTGACCGTGTTCATGACGCAGCCGTGGCAGTTGATGGCGACCTGGGGTGTGCTGGTCGGGGTCGGCGTGGGATCGATGTCCATGCCGTTCGTGGCGACGATCACCGGTCGCTGGTTCGTCGCGCAGCGGGGTCTGGTCACCGGGGTGCTCACCGCCGCGGGCGCGACCGGCCAGCTGGTCTTCCTGCCGCTGATCGCGCAACTGGCGAAGGATCACGGCTGGCGCACACCGTCTCTGGTCGTCTCGGTGGCCGCGCTCGCGGTCGTTCCGCTCGTGCTGCTGTTCATTCGCGACTTCCCCAGCGATGCCGGGGTCCGGGCCTACGGTGCCGAACCCGGCAGCGAGGTCGGTGTGCGCACGTCCGCCCCCGGCGGTGCCGCGCGGGCGCTCACGGTGCTCGCGAAGATCGTCCGCAAGCCCGTGTTCTGGCTGCTGGCAGGCGGTTTCGCCATCTGCGGGGCATCCACCAACGGTTTGATCGGCACCCATTTCGTGAGCGCCGCCCACGATCACGGCATGCCCGCGACGACGGCGGCCGGATTGCTGGCCACGGTCGGCATATTCGACGTCATGGGCACCATCGCCTCCGGCTGGCTCACCGATCGCTTCGATTCCCGCTACCTGCTGGTCGGCTACTACACCCTGCGCGGCACCTCGCTGCTGTGGCTGCCGATCCTGCTCGGCCCGGAGGTGCACCCCACCACCTGGGCGTTCATCATCTTCTACGGCCTGGACTGGATCGCCACCGTCCCGCCGACGGTCGCCCTGTGCCGGGAGAATTTCGGCGAGGACAGCGCGGTCGCCTTCGGTTGGATCTTCGCCTCGCATCAGATCGGCGCGGCGCTGGCCGCGTTCGGTGCGGGCGTGATTCGCGATATGCAGGGCAGCTACACGCTGGCGTGGTTCATCGCCGGCGGCCTGTGCGGACTGGCCGCGCTGTTCTCGGCCGGAATCCGCCCGTTGAGGGTCGAGCCCGCCGCGGCCTAGCTGTCGAGACCTACCCGTCGATGGCCTTGTGCGGCCGCGACTCCAGAGCGTTCTGATTGCGCCGCCCGTCCCAGCGGCTGGGTTCTTCCTTGGTGCGGGGCGGGCGGTCGTTCGCACCGAGCACCGCGATCCACGGCAGCGGAATCGAAACGCCGATGATCAGCAGCGACACCCACCAGTTGTGCCAGATGCCGTAGGCGATGGCCGCGCCGATCAGGCAGGGGATCCGGAAGGACATGATCATGATGTAGCGGCGCACCCGGTCTCGATGCTGCTGCTCGAGCGAGGTCGCGGCCTCGGTGATCAGCGCCGGATGCTCCTTCTGCTCGCCCGGAAAGTACCCCGGGGAGGGACGCGGCGGCATGGGTATCGAACCGGCAGGATGGAATTCGACGTCGGGGCGATCCTCGCCGCTGGTGCCGTCGGCCTGGGAATCGCCGTCACGCTGCATACCCCGAGTCTTCCACTACACAGCGTCGGATGCACACGCCCGCCCCCGCCCAGGCCTTCTGCTGAACCCGCGTCCGGTCCCTGGCATCATGGACGGGTGAGCGCAGACACCCTGGTACGCCCCGAAGAGACCGTCGACGAGTCGACCGACAACGACACTCCCAAGGTCTTCCACTACGTCAAGAAGGACCGGATCGCCGAATCCGCCGTCATGGGCACCCACGTGGTAGCCCTCTGCGGCGAGGTCTTCCCGGTCACCCGTTCCCCCAAGCCCGGCTCCCCGGTCTGCCCGGACTGCAAGCGCATCTACGAGATGATGAAGAAGGATTAGCCAGGACCAGGCATTTCAGCCGGTCGGTTGGGATGCGAACGGCTGAAGTGCCACTTTGAGTGCTACTTTCGGCCCGGTTCAGATGCCGTGGATGCCTCGAGTCCTTCTTCATCGTCTCGGCGCAGCAGCGGTGTTTGACGTAATGATTGCGTCAAACTATCGTGGTGTCATGTTGTTCCCGACGCCTGGATTGACCGCCGCCGACGCTCGTGTCCTCGCCGATGTGGACCGGATGCGTGCCGATCTGCGTCACGAACTTCAGGGCAAGCCCGGCAAATGGGCGGGTGGACTGCGCAAATTTCTTACTGCGGACGCTGTCGCCGCGTCGAACTCCATCGAAGGGTTCAAGGTCTCCACTGTTGATGTGCAGGATCTGATCGCCGGCGAGCGGGATGTCGAGGTTTCGGAGGAGAACAGGGCCGAGACGCTGGCCTACGAGCGGATGATGACTTACATCCAAACGTTGCATGACGTAGGCGATTTCGGCTATGGCAAGGGTTTTCTCAACGCGCTGCATTGGATGCTGCAAGGGCACCGGCACACCGAGCGTCGCCCGGCGGGGCAGTGGCGTCGCGGCCCGGTGTATGTGACCGACGCCCGCGATCCGAGCATCGCTGCCTACACCGCCCCCGACGCCGGCAAGGTGCCGACGTTGATGGAAGAGCTTGTGGATTGGCTCAATGTCGAGGACGGGACGCACCCGCTCGTGCGTGCGGCGATGGCGCACCTGCATCTGGTGTCCATTCACCCGTGGGCCGACGGCAACGGCCGAATGTCGCGATCGCTGCAAACATTGATGATCGCCCGTGAAGGCGTTCTCGCGCCGGAGTTCTCGTCCATCGAGGCGTGGCTCGGTCGGCCGGGCAACACGTGGGAGTACTACCAGGTGCTCGGTCGACGGGGTAGCACCTTCCGGCCGGATCAGGATGTGTCCGAATGGATCCGATTCAACTTGACGGCCTATCACCAGCAGGCGCAAACCGTACATGCCCGCTGGGTTCGGTCCGGCACCATGTGGGCGATGCTCGAGGAGTACGTTACGGGTATCCGCCTCGATGAGAGGGTTGTCAGCGCGTTGCACGATGTCGCGATGTCCGGTCGTGTCCGTCGAACCCGATATGAGCAAGCCGAAGGGTTGAGTCTGCAACAGGCGCAACGCGATCTGCGCGACCTTGTCGCGCTGGAGGTGCTCGAGCCGGTCGGTCGCACTCGAGCACGTTTCTATACTGCCGGACCGCGTTACCCCACCGACGTATTGGAAGTCGCCGGCACCCCCACGACCCTGGAGGATCCGTACGCCGGATAGTGAAAGGCGTTCGCGCTGCACGCTGCAGCCGAGTTCTTGCTCATCGCTGGGATGATGACGAAGGACTGGCCGACGACCGCCAGGTCCCCTGCAAGCTGCAGATCAGCTACACAGGTGTACGGCACCCCCGGCGCCGCCGCCCCGCCTCGATCCTCTCCCTCTAACCACTTGATCGACAGTCCGCGGTTCCAGGGGCACAGCTGAAATCGGCTGTGCCCCTGGGGGTCAGCCTGCCGATTCACGCCGCTACTCCGAACGATTCACTATCCGAGCCGGGATGCCGTGTTCCCGGCACAGGGCGAGCAGTCCACTGCCATCGATCAGGTCGAGTCGTTTGCCGTTGGCGAACTCGTAGCTGTCCGGCCCGTAACCGGAGGTGGTGATCATGATCCCCTTGGTCGCGCCCTCGTGATCCACCGTCCCCCACAGGTCCCGGACGTGGGTCGGCCGGACTGTCTTGGTGAACAGTTTCGCCTGCACGATGTACTTCCCGCCGATCATCGGACGAGTGTCGTAGGCAACACAATCAACCCCGCCTCCCGCGCTGGAGGAGAACAGCTTGGTCTCGAACCCCATCTTGGCGAACAGATTGTGAACGAATGCCTCGAATTCGGTCGGAGTGAGTTCCAACAGGTTCGGGCGCTGGTCGATGCCGGAGAGGATGTCGATCGGATCGACGATCCGCGGGTCGGCCATATCGAAGGTCATCACCGGATCGACGGCCACCAGTTCGTCCGGGTGCGGCGATACGTTCGCGAAGAAGTGTTTGCGTACGCAGTCGATTGGATTGAATTTCGGCTCGTCGAGTACCAGCGGTGTGAACTGGTCCCGGGTCGCTCGCATGCTGATCAGATACGGCTCGATCTGCTGCCCCGTCACCGAGTTGACTCCGCGAACCCGACCCATGAACGCCACCGTGCTGATGAGTTCGGGCGAGGTGACCGCGAACGCTTCACGTACCGACCGCAGGGCGACTTGCGCGATGAATCGTCGATAGATGTCACGAATCTCTTTGAGGGGGCGTGGAACCGGTTCGACCGCCTTCCGAGCCCTCCGCGGCCTCTTCCAGCGCCTCCGCCTTCCGCGCGGAGATCACCACATTGGCCCCCCGCCGCAGCAGCTCAGCCGCCACCCCGAACCCGATCC
>NZ_JBSGBY010000152.1:0-14943 GCF_053601505.1 Nocardia sp. NPDC004722 | reverse complement strand
GGCGCGGGGGCCCAGTTCGGCCGCGCCGTCGAGGAGGGCGCGGGCCAGGCGGGGGTGCAGGCCGACGGCGGCCATGCGGCGGCCCCGATCCGTCACCGCCCCATGGTCGTCCACCGCGTCCAGCGCGCGGAGTACGGCGTGGCCCGCCGCGAGCCCGCCCGCCGGGGGCGGGTCCCACCAGGCCAGACCCTGACCGTCGACGGTGCCCCAGCAGGCGAGTTCCAGGGCCAGCCGGGTCAGGTCGGCGGTGCGGATCTCCGGCTCCGGGTAGGCGGGCAGGGTGGCGTGCTCGTATTCGGGCCAGCAGCGGAAGGCGTGGCCGGGCCCCTCGCGACCCGCGCGGCCCGCCCGCTGTTCGGCCACGGCGGCCGAAACCCGCACGGTCGCAAGGCCGGACAGGCCGCGACGATGGTCGATGCGCGGCACGCGCGCCAGCCCCGAGTCCACCACCGCGTGCACCCCGGGCACGGTGAGGCTGGATTCGGCGACCGCGGTGGACAGCACCACCCGGCGGCGCGGCCCCGGCCGCAGCGCGGTGTCCTGCGCGGCCGCGGCCAACCGCCCGTGCAGCGGCAGCACGTCGACGTCCCGCAGACCCGACAGCAGCTCGGTGGTGCGGCGGATCTCCCCCGCCCCGGGCAGGAACACCAGGACGTCATCGGCGGTGTCCGCCAACGCCATTCGCGTGACCCGCGCCACCTGCTGCTCGATCCGCTCCCGGGGCAGCGGCGGCACGTAGTCGAACCGGACGGGGTAGGCGCGCCCCCGGGCCTCCAGCACCGGCGCGGGTTCCGCATCCCCCAGCAGCACCGAAAGCCGTTCTGCCGCAACGGTCGCCGAGGTCGCCAGCACCCGCAGGTCCGGGCGCAAGCCCGCGCGAGCGTCGAGCAGCAGCGCCAGCAGCAGATCCGCGTCCAGATGCCGTTCGTGGCACTCGTCGAGCACCACCACGTCCACCCCGGCCAGCTCCGGATCGTTCTGCAGCCGCCGCACCAGCAGCCCGGAGGTCACCACCTCGATCCGGGTGCCGGATCCGACCTTGCGATCCCCGCGCACCGAATACCCGACCGTGCCGCCGACCTGCTCACCCAGCAGCGCGGCCATCCGTGCCGCGGCGGCGCGGGCGGCCAGGCGGCGCGGTTCGGCCACCACCACCCGGCCCGCGGTCGCGGCGGCCAGCGCGAGCGGGACCATGGTCGTCTTGCCGGTGCCCGGCGGCGCCACCAGCACGGCGGTGCCACGGTCGGCCAGGGTGCCCGTGATCTCGTCGAGGGCCGCGCGAACGGGCAGGTCGGGAAGGTCGGGAAGCATCATGTCCGCCCCAGTCTGCCGGGCGCGCGCGGCGGTGGCCAAGCCGGGCGGAGACCGCGAGCGGCGGCCCGCATTCCGCGTTGACGCCTCGCGGAATCACATCACGAATCGCAACTGATTGCGCTTCAGTGGATTTCGTTTCGCCCCGGGGGTTGCGCCGGGGCCGGGGGGTGTCCGTATAGTCGTCCGCGGGCAACCTGTTCACTCCCCCCCGAACAGTGTTGACCCGTATCGGTGGCTTCGGCCACTTCGATGGTGACGTCGCCGGGCCAACTCCCCCCCTTCGCCCGGCGACGTTGCTCATTCCGGGGGTCGTTCAGAGGTCTCACGGCGGACGGCACCCGCGTGCCGCATGCCGATCCATCCCCTCCACTGTCCAGATCGGACCCTGGCCGTCAGATGCCGTCCGCGAATCTGAGACTAGGCCAGCCGACGCCCCGTCGCAATAAAATCAGTAGAGAACGACTGACCTATCGTGCCAAGTCAAGACCATGATGGAGTAAAATCGGTATACATGCGACCGGAGTACGCCACGTTTCTCGCAGCCTGTGTGCGGGAGCGGCGACGCGAGCTCAACCTCAGCCTCGACGATGTGCTCGCGGCGGGCGGGCCGACCAAGCGCACCCTCGTCCGCGTGGAGGCCGCGGACCTGGGGCCGAACCCCAAACCCGTCACCTTCCGCCGGCTCGACGCTGCCCTGTCGTGGGGCGAAGGCAGTGCCGCGCGGGCCTATTGGAGCGGTGAGAAGCCGCAGACCGCGGCCCGCCCGCTCGATCCGGGGACCGCCGTGGTGGCCGTGCCCGCCGCGCTCGCGCTGGGGTTGTTCGAGGCCCAGATCGAGTTGAATCGGGTCGCCGGGCGCGATCCCGCCGATGTCGGCGAACTCCGCGCCGCGGTGGCCGGGCTCAATCTCGAATGCGGCCGCCTGCTCGGTCTTTACCTCACCGATCTACTGGAACGCAATCGCGACGGCGACGGCTCGATCCCGCCGCTGCTGACACGCGCCTTCGCCGGATTGCTGGACGGGCCGGTATCGCCGCAGGACCCCGACTACGAGGACAAGCTCTACCGCCGCTGGCTGATCGGGCGGACAGCCGAGATACCAGACCAGTTGGCAGGTAGATTCGGTGCCAGACTTCGGCAGGCACGAAAGAACGCAGGAGAAGGCCCGCAATGAATCTCGTCGCGACTCGAGTCGACCGATTGTGCAGGTTACTCGGAGGACGCGACGAGAACGCCGATCCCACCGCCCAGAATGCCGATATCGCGGAGCGGACCACGCAGCTACTGGGCCGCCCGGTCACCCCGGCCGAGATCGCCGACGCGCGCGCCGAGTCCGGCCGCCCCGCCCCGGACCTGTTGCGCGCCATGGCGATCCAGTTCGAGGTGGACCCGCGCTACCTGCTGGACCCGGACACCGAACAGATGCGCACCCTCGATCACAAGCTCGCCGTCCTCGACACCGCGCGCACCCTGGGCATCAAGCTCGGCGCGGTCCACTTCCGCGGCGGCGAGTTCTCCGTGCAGGCGCTGGAACTGCTGATCGAGACCGCCCGGCAGGCCCGCGCGACCGGAACCGTCCAGGACGCGGCCCATGAGCGGTGAGGATCGGCTCGAGGCGCTGATCGCGGGCCTGAGCATTCCGGATCCCTGGGATCTGATGCGATTCGTCGACACGCTGGCCGCGCAGCGCGGCAAACCCATCAGCCTGGTCGGCCGTTCCGGGCTCAAGGCGGCCGGATTCCCGTGCGGTCTGCTCGCCGAGACCGAGGAGCTGACGCTGATCGTCTACGAGGAACGGTCCTCGCGCTACATGGTCGAGCACACCGTGCTGCACGAGATCGGCCACCTGCTGCTCGATCACGAGGGCGAGCGCATCCACGAGGCCCTCGGCGATTATCTGGGCGGCCTGGTCGGGCCGGGTGCGCTGGCGCGAATGGAAACCGCTTTGGCGCGTGGGGTTTTCGGCACCGCCAAGGAGCTCGAGGCGGAGTCGTTCGCGAACCTGATCATGCCCGCCATGCGGCGTCGTCCGTTCGCGCCGTTCCGCAATGTGTTCGTGCGCGGGTGAGCATGCCGTATCCGCCGCTGCCCCCGTACTCCTCGCTGCCCGAGGCCGCGGCCTGGCCGCTGTGGACGTTCACCGCGCTGGTGACGATCGGCCGGTTGGTCTGGTGCCGTGACACTTTCGGCAATCGACACGTCAACAACGCGCTGATCGGCTCGACCCTGGCCTGGCTGCTGATGATCGCCTCCGCGCAGGAACTGCTGGAGCCGTGGCTGTCCGCGGCCCGGCAGTATCAGCTCGCCAACGCCCTGATGATCCTGGTCACCGCGGAGGCGTATCTGGTGGTTTCGCATGCGCAGCAACGGAAGACGCCGAGTCTGCCGGTCGTGTACACCGCCGCCGGGCTGATGGGCCTGGGGTATCTGGTGCTGGGCAGTCCGATCGCCGCGCGCGGCGGGCTGGTGTTGCAGTATCCGGGCTGGCAGGCCGCGCCGATGACGATGCTGTTCGTGATCTTCCCGTACGCGTGTGCGGTGTTGATCGTGTCGGCGTCCATCCAGGATCTGCGGGCGCGGCCGCCGTGGAGTGCGCGTGTGTTCTCGCTGCTGTTCCTGGTGATCTTCGGCGGCCTGATCTGGAGTCTCAGTTTCGGGCTCACCACGTCGTTCGTGCTGGCGAGCGGACATGTCAACGCGTTCACCGAGTACGCGGCGGAGACCGACCGGATGGCCTTCGTGGCCGACATCGTCGGGTTCACCCCGCTCGCCGCGATCGCGTTGGTGCTGCGGTTCATCGACGCCGTGCGGGGTGATCCCGCCGCACGAGCCGTCGAGCGGCTCGCACCCCTGTGGGCGGATCTGACACGCGCCTGCCCCGAGGTGGTCCAGCCGCGTCCCGACGGGGCCGACGCGACCTATCGGCTGCACCGCTCGGTCATCGAGATCAATGACGCGATCCTCTGCCTGGCCCGGTACGTGCCGGTCGAGAGACGTACGCGGGCAGCCGATTTCGAGTCCGTCGCGCGGGCGCTCACGGCCGCGTGCGCGGTGCGCCTGGCCGACGGTCCGCCCGATCCGGCCGCGCCCGCGTTGCGCCTGCCCGGCGGGGCCGATCTGCAATCGGAGACCCGTATTCTGTCCGCGCTGTCGAAGGAGTGGTCGAAATGCCAGCCGTACCCCATCCGCCCTGGCGCGTACCACTCGTAGGCGACGCGCTGTCGCTCTCGGCGCGTACGCCCGCGCAGAGCATCACCGCGCACGCCGCCGACCTGGGCGACATCTACGAGGTGCGGGTGCTGCGCTATCCCCGCATGCTCATCGTGAATTCGGCCGCGCTCGCGGAACCCGTGCTGGACGACCGGCAGTGGACGAAGGTGAACGGTCCGGCCTTCCGGCGGCTCGCGCCCATGGCCCCGACCGGGCTGCTGTTCACCGATACCGAGGATGCCGTCTGGCGGCTCGCGCACGACCGGCTGCAACCGGCGTTCAGCCGCGCCGCCATGCGGCGCTATCACGCGGCGATGAATCCCGTGATCGCCGAGCACATCCGGCGCTGGGGTGAGCTGCCGCAGCCGATCAATGCCAGCGATCTCACCCAGGATCTCGCCTACGACCTGATCACCCGGGCCGGTTTCGGGGCCCGGCTGACCCGCGAGCAGCGGGCGGAATTCGTCGACACCATGTTCGCGCTGATCCGGACGACCAACCGCGGCAAGGTGATTCCGTTCCTGGACGCGGTGCTCGGCGTCAATCCGGTGCCGCCGCACGCGCAGGCGCTGCGACGGCATGTCGAGCGGGTGGTCGATTCCGGTGACGCCGAGGCCCCGCTGTCGGCGGCGCTGGCCGACACCGATCCGGAGCGGGGCGCGCCCCTGACCCGGCAGCAGGTCGTCGATCAGGCCGTGGTCATGCTGATCGCGGGGCACGAGACCACCGCCGGGACGGTCGCTTTCGCACTCCACGAGCTGTCCCGGCATCCCGAGGCCGCCGATCGGGCGCGCGCCGAACTCGCCGAAACCGGCAGGCACCCCGCGGAATTGGAGTACGAGGACATCGCCGGACTGCGCTATCTGCGGTCGATCATCGACGAGACGTTGCGGCTGCATCCGGTCGCGCCCGCCTTCATCCGGGCGGCGCGCGGCCCGGCCACGCTGGGTGAGCACCGGGTCACACCGGATGACTGGGTGTATCTGAATCTGCTTGCCATTCACCGGGATCCGGCCGTGTGGACCGAACCGGACCGGTTCGACCCTGAACGCTTCCTGACCGGCCCCACGCCGCTGACCTACAAACCCTTCGGCACCGGCGCGCGGGCGTGCATCGGCAGGGCACTCGCCCTGCACGAGGCGGCACTGACCCTGGCCCATCTGCTGCACGAGCACGATCTGGGCCGGACCGGCTACCGCCTCGATATCGAGGAGTTCCCGACGCTGAAGCCGCGCGATCTCACACTGCGGGTCACCGCTCGCGCGGCGGCGCACTGACCCGAGTTCGACAGCGGCCGGTCAGAACAGGACGGTCGGATCGTCCGGGTCGCCGATCCGGGCGATCAGGGCGGCCCGGTTCCCGGCACGCACGGTGACGTCGATGTCGAGCGCCCGCAGCCGAGCCGTCACCGGCTCGATGTCGGGATGCACGATCTCCAGGCCGAGCAGCGGCACCTCCGGCAACTCCGCCGCCGGATGATCGGTGTCACCCCAGTCGATGATCGCAGGCACCACCTGCGTTCCCGTGCTCGGCAGCGGAAAGGTCAACCGCCACCGCAGAATCCGGCCATCCGGGGTAGCCCGCGACAGTGGCGACACCTCACCCGGGTCGTACCCGGCGGCCCGCGCCCCGGCCACCGCGGCATCGATGTCGCCGACCCGCACCAGCCAGCCCGCCAGCCGCGCCTCGGTCAGCCCGTCGATCCCGAACGGCCGCGGCAGTTCCGGCTCCGGCTGCTCGGTATCCGGCCCGATGATCTCCAGGTACCCGCCATTGCCCAGCCCCAGCAGGTAGTTGCGCGTACCTCGCCCCGGATGCACCCCGCCCGCAACGGGTTTCACCCCCAGCAGTCGTCCCACGGTCTCCACCGTGCCCGCCAGATCCGGCGTCGCCAACACCACATGATCGAGTTCACTCACATCGCAGCACGCTAGAACCCGCACGGCCCGCCCGACACCGTTGCGCTCGAGCGGATCGCAGGCGCCTCGCCACGCGCACGCATTTGCCACCGGTTGACCGACATACTCGCCCCACGGTGCGAGACTTCGATCCACATCAGACCGGGATCCGACCTACGGAGGCGTGTGGTGCGACGTTTCGACAAGATCATCTCGGCCGTGCTGGCGGTGACCCTGGTGGCGTTGGGGACGGTGTGCAGTCTGTCGCTGTATCGCTTGCAAGAGGATCACGGCAGGCCCGCCTACCTGATCGGCGACACCGCGCAGACGGACCGGATCGACATCGACGTGGTGGTCGTGCGGGTCGATCCGGCCGCCGGGGAGATGGCGGTGCAGGTGACGCCGACACCGCACGGCCGATTCGACGACGGCGGCCGCTTCACCGCCGACACCACCGTCTACACCGCGGGCCTGAAGTCGGAGACCATCCGCATCCGGACGGGTGAAGCCATCTCCACCAACGAGATTCGGATTCCCTTGAACAGCGGCACCGTCACCGACTACCCCTTCGACGACTACCGCGCGCAGGTGGCCTTCGCGGTGGAAGTGGACGCCGCCGAGGTCCCCATGAATGTCAGCCTCTACGGACTCGACGCCTTCTTCCGACTGACTCCGCACGTGACCGCCGCGCAGCACGGTGACGGATTGAATTCCGTGGTCGACGTCGAGCGGTCGGTCCCGTCGGTGGTGTTCGCGCTGTTCGTCATGGCCCTGATGCTGGGCCTGGCGGTGGCCGCCGCGACCGCCGCCTTCTTCGTGCTGCGCGGCCGGCACGGTCTGGTCTGGCCCGCGATGACCCTGATGGCGGCCATGTTGTTCGCCATGATCCCGCTGCGCAACGCGGTGCCGGGTGCGCCGCCGATCGGGTCGATCATCGACTTCGGTTCGTTCTTCATCGCCGAAGCCGTTGTGGCGCTGTCGCTCATCTGCACGGTGCTCATCGGGTACCGGCAGGAGGTCGGTCGGGTCAGCGAGGAATAGCTCCGGAGTCCCGCGCGACGAGGTCCAGGCGGAGGCCGACCGGTTCCACGGCGAAGGTGAAACGTTCGCGGGGCGGCACATGCGGTGCGGGTAGCGAGAGTTCGAAGTCGCGGCACACCATGGTGGCCACCGCCTCGATTTCCAGCAGGGCCAGCGAGCGGCCCGGGCAGAACCGTGGGCCGCCACCGAAAGGCATGCTGGCCTTGGCATTGTGCGTACCCGGGTAGCCGCTCAGCCAGCGTTCGGGGCGGAAGGCTTCCGGGTCGTCGAAGTTGGCCTCGTCCACTGCCCCGTGTCCCGGGAGCACAATGACGGCGGTACCGGCGGGGACCTCGGCGCCCTCGATCACTGTGGGCCGCAACGATTCCAAGAACAGGAACGGCGAAATTGGGCGCAGTCGCATCGATTCCGCGATGACGGCGGCGAGATACGGCCGCTTCTGTTCCTCCGATTCCACCCGGATCCGCTCTCGGACGTCCGGATGCTGGGCCAGGTGGTAGAGCAGCCAGGCGAGGGTGTTGGCGGTGGTGTCCTGGCCCGCGACCAGGACTGTCAGCGCCTCGGCGAAAAGCTCTGCGGCGGTGAGCGCTTCGGCGTCTTCGGACTGATGGATCAGGGCCTCGACGAAGTTGGTCGGGGTCTCGGCGGTCCGGGCCGTCGCGACGACCGCGTCGACGTCGTCGCGCAGTTCCCGCAGTGCCCGGTCCAGGGCGCGGTCGGCGGGCAGTTTCACGTAGCGCCAGTACGGCACCGGCGCGTTGACCCGCTTGCCGATCATCGGGAAGAGGCGTTGCAGCCGTTGCTCGATGGCGTCGCCGCCGCCCTCGAGGGTGTTGAGGTCGTAGCCGAAGGCGACGCGCGCCATCACATCGACGGTGAAGCGCATGAGGTCGGCGTGCACATCCTCGACCGGTCGCGTGCGCCAGCGTTCGGCGAGCCGGTCGGTGATGACGTCCACGGTGTCGTCGACGCCGCGCAGCCGGGTCGGCGTGAACGCGGGCGTGACCAGGCGACGCCGCCGCTGCCATTCCTCGCCCTCGACCGCGAACAGGCCGTCGACACCCATCTCGGTGAGCACCGACTCGATGGCGCTCAGCCGCCGGTACCCTTCCGGCCGCTCACGCAGAATCCGTTGCACGGCTTGCGTTTCCGATACCACCAGGAACGGCCGCCCGAACAGGTTGAACCGGTAGAGCGGGCCGTAGCGGCGACTCCACTCCAGCAGGCGTCGATGAATGATGGATGGATTGCCGAGCAGCCGCAGGCCGTTGGCGACCGGGAGATTCTTCATGGTGTGCCCCCGCCGATTCGAGTTCGCTGATTCCCCTACGCGGGTCGATCATGCCCGGCCCGAGCGCTCGAGCGCGACCCGTGCGGATAATTTCCGGATCAGGCGCGAATCGGCGCGCCCGCGGTGCCATGCCCGATTTGCCGGTGTGGTTGCCGCGCGACCGGAGCCGTTCGCCCTATCCTGTGGACGTGCCGCGGCGGAACCCCGGATCGAGACCCGGACGACCCGAACATACCGAACGGCTTCGCAATCCCCGGCCCGTGTTCCGGCGGCGGATGCCGTCCCGGCGCGGAGCGATGGAGCAGCCCAATGCCCGGCACGACGGGGACGCGGCCCTGACGC
This sequence comes from Nocardia sp. NPDC004722, assembly GCF_053601505.1. Taxonomy (NCBI): domain Bacteria; kingdom Bacillati; phylum Actinomycetota; class Actinomycetes; order Mycobacteriales; family Nocardiaceae; genus Nocardia; species Nocardia sp. NPDC004722. Next base: position 5,847 of record NZ_JBSGBY010000152.1, on the reverse strand, counting down.
CGATGTTCTGGGTGGCGCTGCTGCTGACCGGGGTCGCGGCCGGGCTCGGCGGGATCGCGCTGATGTGGCTGCTGTTCCGGGTCGAGGCGCTCGCCTTCCCCGGGAACGGGACGTATCTGGCGAACGTGGCGGCGGCGACGCCGTGGCGGCGGGTGAACTCCTTGCTCATCGCCGGTGTGGTGGCCGGGATTTCGCTGTATCTGCTGCGGCGGTGGACGCCCGGCGAGAAGACCGATCTGGACGACATCGTGTGGACCGCCTCCGGTGAGCTGTCGTTCCGGCGCTGTCTGGGAACGGCCGTCATCTCCGAGGTCGTCATCGGGCTGGGAGCGTCGATCGGGCGCGAGGCGGCGACCAAGCTGATGGGTGGCGCGTTCGGCAGTGTGCTGAGCCGCCGCTTCGGATTGAGCGCGGCGCAGCAGCGACTGCTCATCGCCTGCGGCGGCGGGGCGGGACTGGCCTGCGTCTACGACGTGCCGCTGGGCGGGGCCTTCTTCACCGCCGAACTGCTGTGCGGCACAACCTCGATCGCGACGCTGCTGCCCGCGCTGGCCTGCTCGGGGATGGCGACCATGACGGCGTGGCTCTACCTGCCCAACCGGGCCACCTACCTCGACATCCCCCACTATCACTGGAGTGTGTCGCTGCTGGTGTGGTCGCTGCTGGCCGGACCGTTCCTGGGGCTGGCCGCCACCGGGTACATCCGGGTGATCGGCTGGATCTCGCACTACCGGGTCACCGGCCGGGTCGCGCTGGTCGCCCCGATTCTCGCCTTCGGCACGCTCGGGCTGATCGGCATCGCCTATCCCCAGCTGTTCGGCAACGGCCACGGCATCGCGGCGGCGGCCTTCCTCGGGGTCGGCGGGGCCGGATTGTTCCTGGCCCTGGCCATTCTCAAACCGATCGTCACCGCATTGTGCCTGGGCAGCGGCGCGCCGGGCGGGTTGTTCACCCCCGTTTTGAGCACCGGTGCGGCGTTCGGCGCGGGGACCGGAATCCTGTGGACGCAGCTGTGGCCGGGCTCGCCGGTGGGCGCGTTCGCCATGGTCGCGGCCTGTGCGGCCATCGGTTCCGCCATGCAGGCGCCGCTCACCGGTCTGGCGCTGATTCTCGAACTCACCCATGGCGGGTTCGATTTCATGCCCGTCATGATCGCCGCCACCGTGACCGCGACGCTGGTGGTCCGCCACCTCGACGGCTACTCCATCTACTCCGCGCGCCTGCCCGCGCGCCCGGCCACCACGCCGATCGAGACGCCCGGCCTGGCCTCCTGAGCGACCTCGCATTCAGTGCTACATCATGTAGCAGATATCATCGGCCGCGTGGCCAAGCTCAAGGTTTCCGTAGACGTCCCGATCTCCCCCGACAAGGCCTGGTCGCATGCCTCCGACCTGCCCGAACTCGACAAGTGGCTGACCCTGCACGAGGGCTGGCGCGGGCCGGTCCCGGAGGGTCTCACCCCCGGCACGCGCCTCATCGGCGTCGCGACCGTCAAGGGCTTCCGCAATCGCGTCACCTGGGTCGTCAAGACCGCCGAACCGCCGAACCGCCTGGTGCTCAACGGCTCCGGCATCGGCGGCACCAAATTCGGTATCGAGCTGCGGGTCTCCCCCACCGCGACCGGCTCCAAGGTCACCGCCGACTTCGATCTCGGCGGGGCTCCCCTGTTCGGCCCCATCGGCTCGGTGGTGGCCCGCGCCCTGCGCGGCGACGTGGAACGGTCCCTCGACCGCTTCGTCCAGCTCTACGGCTGAGCCCCGGTCAGGGCTTGCGGGCGACGCCGCACCAGCAGGAGACCTTGGCGTCGAAAGCGGCGGAGAATTCGGTGGTTTCGCTGCCGAGCCAGCGGTGCGGGGGTACTACGCCGGGCGGGACGAGGTCGAGGCCGGTGAACCAGCCGACGATTTCGTCGTGGGTGCGGACCTGGGCCGGTAGCTTGCGGACCCGGTAGACCTCTTGGGCGGGGAGGACCTGCTCGGGCGCGAAATCGGGGGTGATGGCGCAGATGACGAGGTAGGAGCCAGGGGCCAGGGCGTCGAGGAAGGCCGACAGGATGGCGGGGATGTCGGCCTCGACGAAATGCAGCAGGGCGATCAGGCTCAGGCCCACCGGCTCGGACAGATCGAGGGTGTCGATGAGTTCCGGTGCGCGCAGAATGGATTCGGGGTCGGTGACATCGCCCTGGATGTAGGTGGTCGCCCCGGAATCACTGCCCATCATCAGCGCTCGCGCGTAGGCCAGCACCACCGGATCGTTGTCGACGTAGACCACCCGCGCGTCCGCCGTGACCTCCTGCGCGATCTGGTGCAGGTTGGGTTCGGTGGGGATCCCGGTGCCGATATCGAGGAACTGGCGCACCCCCGACTCCGCCAGAAACCTGGTGCTGCGGTGCATGAACTGCCGATTCACCCGAGCCGCGGTCCGAATATTCGGCCACACCTTCAGGATTTCCTCGGCTGCCTTCCGATCGGCCTCGTAGTTGTCCTTGCCGTCGAGAAAGTAGTCGTACACACGGGAGGTATGCGGCTTGTCCAGTGGGATCTCTCCGTCCATGCGAGCACCACAATCGCCTGATCGACCGCAAACCTACCCCGACAGGCTAATCCGCCCACCGCCGGACCGAGGGGTTTCATGCGGACTGAGCGCCACTCCCGCAAATTCGGGAAAAGGCCCCAAAACCTATCGCGCACTCAACTTGGCGTGGACCACCGCGTAGGAGGCACCGTAGAGAACGAGGTCCGCCACGAGTGGTGCTATCGCGATCAACGCTGGTAGTCGCTCCGTATTGCTTTCGGCGCAGGCCCACACCGCCACCCCGACCGCGCCCGCGTACACGACCGCGGCACTCGTCCGGAAGGGAATGATCCACCGCTGGGCCCGATTCCAATCCCCCACGGTCCGCAGCCGGATCGGCGTGCAATTCGCTGCCGCCGATTCGCGCGGCACCAGCTGCCTCAGCACGCGCCGGACCACCCGCCCGTTCATCACGGCCATCCCCAGATAGAACCCCGCCAGCACGACGAGTACCACCCGCTCCATATCCGAACTCCCCCTTTTCGATTCGGCGGTCACTACGCCCGCCGATACCGAAAACGATTCCGCCCCAGGTTCCGTTCAGCAATGGGAAAATCTACGGGTATCCCCTTCCTCGCAGTTCACAGCCCTGGTTCCGGTTGTCCGGTCCGGCCGGAAACGCGCGGCGGGCTAGCCCATGAGTTCGCGGGCGGTGGGGCCGCGGCCTTGGCGGACGGCGGTTTCGGACCAGATGAGCATGGCGATGGGGCCGCAGACGAAAAGTTCCGCGAGCATTGGGCGTTGGGGGTTTTGCGGCTTCATCGGAGGAGCCTTTCGGGATCGTGGACGAAGTTGAGGACTGCGTCGGTGAAGGGGCGGGGTTCTTCGAGATGGCCCAGGTGGCCGCTGTTTTCGAGGACGACCAACTGGGAGGCGGGGATGAGGGTGTCGAGTTCCCGGGCCCAGCGGGGGCCGCAGATGATGTCGAAGCGGCCGACGAGGATCAGGGTGGGGACGGTGAGCTTCGGCAGGGTGGCGCGGTCGTCGATGAGTTCGGGGGAACCGAGTGCGTCCAGGCCCGAGATGTAGGTGGCGCGCACCGCGTCTCGGACCGGAGACCAGCGCTTCTCGTCGCCCCAGTAGTTCGCGAAGTACGAGGGCAGGACTCCTCGGGCGACGGCGAGGGTCTGTGCGTCGCTCGAGATGTCTTGCATCGCACCGAAAGCCGCGAGCACCTCGGACAGCTCGGGGCGATCGGCGTGGGCGGCGGCGAACTCCTGGAGGCGGCGTGTGGCTTCCGCGCCGTGTTCGGGGCCGGTCACGGGGGCGCCCTCGTAGAGGATGACGCCCGCGAGACCGGCGGGTCGGTGGATGGCGTGGTAGGCGGCGACGAACGCGCCGTGGGAGTGGCCGAGCAGGTAGACCTGCGGGACCCCGAGATGGTCGATGAGTCGTTGCAGGGCAACGCTGTAGCGTTCGCGGGTGTAGCCGTGAGGGTGGGTCGGGAGGCGGCCGGAGCCGCCGGTGCCGAGTGCCTCGACGTACACCATGGTCAGGTGCTCTTCGAGTTCCGGCGTGCGCAGGTACTCCCAGTGGATGCCCGGCCCGCCCGGGTGCGCCAGGCAGACCGGTCCGCTGCCGTACACGTGGTAGCGCTGGAGGACGCCGTCGGAGTCGAAGGCGTGCGCGCCGGGCGCGAGCGCTTCGACGCTCGGCTGCGACCGGCCCATCACGCCGCCTTCAGCGCGACGGCGAAGGACTTGCGCAGCGAGGACGGCCCGACCAGCGGCAGCAGCGCCGCCAGCAGCTTGCCCTTGAACGCCTGCGGGTTCCGGGTCAGTTCGACGTCGACCCGGCAGCCGGGCAGATCGGGGGTGATCTTGAAAACCCAGCCGCCGCCCGCGCCGAAGAGCTTGGAGTCCAGCGTGGTGACGGTGACGGTGTCCCCGGCCGGATCCCAGTCGTAGCGGGCGCGTTCCCAGGCGGCGGCGGTGCCCTCGGTGACCTCGGCCCAGTTCTCGCCCCGGGCGTGAACGGTGAAGTGGTCGGTGTCGATGCTCGGCCAGGCTTCGGCGCGGGTGGGTCCGAAGTCGGTCAGCACGTGCATGGCCTCGGCGGGGGACAGGGTGGACATCAGGTGAAATGCGACTGTGGTCATGGGAAATACCTTCGTCGCCGAGCCAGGGCCGCCGAATCTGTCAGATGACGTTGTCTTGACGTAATCCAGTTTTCGGTAGGGTCACGACGTGTCGCGATACGGTTTCGCGGCCCGGAGGAGGATCCCGCACCATGCCGTTGTTCGGACGCGACACCGAACTGAAAGACCTGGCCGCGCTCGTGGACGGCCCCGGCGACCGGAGCGGCATCCTGATCGAGGGTGAGCCGGGCATCGGGAAGTCGACGCTCGTCGAGCAGACCGCCGCCGCCGCGTCCGCCGCGGGGCTGCGGGTGCTGCGGACCGCCGGGGTGGAGGCCGAGCGCAATCTGGACTTCGCCGGACTGCACCAGCTGCTGTACCCGCTGCGTCGCGAGTTCGCCGCCCTGCCCGCGCGTCAATTGGACGCGCTCACAACGGCTCTGGGCATGTCCGACAGCACCGACGAGCCGAGCATCCACCTGGTCGGCCTCGCCGCGTTGACCCTGCTGGCCGACTCGGCCGCCGAGCGCGCGGTGCTGGTCGTCGCCGAGGACGCACACTGGCTGGATATGGCCAGCGCGGAGGTGCTGGCCTTCGTCGCGCGCCGCATCGACTCCGAACCCGTTGCGGTGCTGGCGACTTTGCGCGACGCGACCACGTCGCCGCTGCGCGAGGCCGGGCTGTCGCTCATGCGGCTCGGCCCGCTGCCCGACGGCGACGCGACCGCGCTGCTCGACTCCCTCGCCCCGGGCCTGCCCGCCCAGCTGCGGCACCGGGTGCTCACCGAGGCCCACGGCAACCCCCTCGCTCTGGCCGAACTGCCTACGGCCGCAGTGGATCTCGCCGATGACGCCCCCGCGATCCCGTTGACCGAGCGGCTGGAGCGGGCCTTCTCGGCCCGCGGCTCGGCCTTGCCCGCACCGACCCGGTCGGCGCTGCTCGTCGCCGCCCTCAACGACGGCGACTCGACCGCCGAGACCCTCACCGCCACCGGCATTCTCCTGGAATCCGCGGTGACCTCCGAGGTGCTCGCGCCCGCCGTGACGGCCCGGCTGATCGGAATCGGTTCCGGCACGGTGACTTTCCGTCATCCGCTGGTCCGCTCCGCCCTGGTGGCCGCGGCCACCGCCGAGGAGAGCCGCCGCGCGCACCAGGCACTCGCCGAGACCTTGGAGGGCCTGCCGGATCGCCAGGTG
>NZ_JBSGBY010000151.1:0-14979 GCF_053601505.1 Nocardia sp. NPDC004722 | reverse complement strand
AACTGTTGCGCATGCTCACCGGCACCTTCGGCGTCTTCATGCCGGGGGTGGACATGAAGGCGCTCATCGACGAGTCACTGGACATCCGGAGTGCCGCCCTACGCGAAGTTGTCGTGGTTGCCGTGCTCCATGGCGTCGAGATCCTTCGCCGACTTGTCGAGTCCCCGCTTCAGGTTGTCGAATGAGTCCGCCAGATTGCCCGTGCCCGTCATCAGGTTGTCGCTGCCGGTCACGAACCCCTTCGCGCCATCGGCGAACTTGCCGCCGAAATCATCATCGCCCCAGGCCGATTGCCCCGGCGCGACGGCCGTCCGCGCATCATTCGCCATCCGCCGCAACCGATCCCGAATCTCCTCCGCGACCACCGCAGCATTGCGCACCTGGTCCGGGTCCGCGTTCAATCTTCCCGCCATGATGCCCCTCGCGAGTCAGCCGATCGTCGAAGATCGACTGTCCCACGGCCATCCGGTGAACGCAACGTGAACAGCCGTCGGCCGACCCCGACCGGCCCGCCACCGGAATTGTTCGTATCCTCATGATCAGTCGGCGAGCCCATCGCCGGAACCGGGGAAGGGACGGGTATGCCGGACACGCTGCCACTGGCACGCACCAACGCGGAGGCCCGCCTGTACATCAGCCTCCAACCCTGCCCCACCTGCGGCGAAACCCGCTGCACCTTCCGCAGCTCGGTCATCACCGTCGACGATGTGCTGGCCAGCCGCTACACCGGCGAATGCCCCACCTGCGGCTCCCAGCGCACCTACGAGTTCCGCCTCCCCGACGAGATCCTGCCGCCACCGGCAAACGCGGTCCGCTTCGGCGCCGACAACCCCTCGGAGTTACTGGATCCCGGTGTCTGGCTCTGGTATTCCGACCTCTGCTCCCGCCAGGTCCCCGCCTCCACCGCCGACCTGGACGACCGCGGCGTGCGCGCAGCCCGCCACGCCCTCGCCACCGCGCTCGCCGCCGTGGAGGAAACCCTCAAATTCCTCCCCACCACCGCCGACCGCATCCCGGCCTCAGCCTTCACCTCTCCAGAAGGCCGCGCCACCTATACCCGCGAGCCCGGCCGCTTCACCCGCCCCCGCCTGGAAGCCCTCCGCGACACCTACTCCGCAATCACCCTGGACTGACCTCACCCGCCGGTGATCACCTTGATCGCGGCGTCCTTGGCCGCCTCGTCAACCGTCCCGACCCGAAACCCGCGGCTCACGATGTGCTGCACCAACTCCGGCTCGGGCATCAACCCGTGCTTGTTCAAATAGTGCGACACCGCCCCCGCCCAAATCCACACCCCATCCGTCCGAAACGTCAACGGCACATCCCGATCCGCCGGCGCGAACTCATCCTGATCGAAACTCCGCGCCGCCAACACAATCGGCGCAGACTCCAGATAAGCCAACACCGCCACCCGCGAATTCCCCTCCAACTCAGGCCGATTCACCACCGGCCGCCCCTGGTCATCCTTCCCGTCGTAAACCTTCGCCATCCTGGGCGGCAGCACCCGAGCAGGCTCCGGCTCGATCCTGACCGTCGCCTCTACGCCGGGCCCGGTCTGGGCTGGCGCGAACGGATTCTGCACCATTGGATTCGGCCCGGACACCAACGGATTAGGCGCGGGATTCGGTGCCGCGAACGGATTGGGCGCGACAGCGGCCGCGGCGAACGGATTGGGACCGGCCACCGCAGGCTGGTTCACGGGTGCAAAGGGATTCACCGCGTGAACAGGCGCGAACCCCTGTGAATACCCCGCTCTCGGCTGGGCCATCAGCCGTGGTCGAGCCAACTGGGCCACCAGCCCCGCGATGGTCGCGGCGACGGACAGCAACAGGGTGAGCACGATCAGGATGAACTCGGCACCCAGGTACTCCCAAAAGGCGAGACCCCGGGTGGCGAGCACCGCGATCAGCCCACCGAATGTGCCGGTGAACACGAATGCGGCCGCGGCCCCGCTGGCCGCTCGCATTCCCGCGTTCCGGACGCCGATCCCCGCGAGCAGAGCGATGGCCACGATAACCACGACGATCGACCCCAGTGCGAAATGCGCAGCGGGCCAAGGCACCGACCCGCCACCATCCCAGATGGTGAGGGAGTGCATCCGGCTGTCCGCAGGTACGAACGAAGCCCCGAAGTCCACCGCCACCGCGAGCACTAGGAATACACCCGCGATCCGATCCGCCGCCCCGCCTGCCGCCGGTGCCGCACCACGTTTCGATACCACGGCGTCGCGGAGTCCGGTCACCAACGCCGCGAGGGCGATCAGCATCACCAGAACAAACACCCAGAACCCCGACCCGGGCGAGACATGATCGCCGAACTGGCTCGCGTAGCTGACCACGATGCTGGAAGCGGTTTGCAGCATCATTCCGCTGGCAAACGCCGCAACCCAGAACAGCACACCACGCCGGGCCCCCGCCCCCACAGTCAGCAGTAGCCCCGCCACACCGGCGACGACCACTATGAGCACATACCGCAGCGTAGGAAGGTAGTTGAGGACGCCGCCATGATGGCGATTCCCGATCCTCCATACCGAAATGTCCCATGAACCGCTGTGCAGCCCAAAGGTCATCACCGGCATCCAGAACGTCGCAATCGTCAACACCGCCGCCGCGATCAGCAGGATCCCGGTGATCCGCCCGACACCCAACCCGGTATTCCCCGTTGCACGCCCGGGCGCACCCGTGCCGCCATCATTCCCCATGTAAGCCATGTGTTCTCGTGCCTCTCCCTACCAAGCTGTGCCCTGCCACCCCGCAACAGCCCGTACCCAACCCCACTAGCGGTTCTCCCCGACCGATGCTGCCGCCGACCCTAATTGCCCGCCCACCCCGACGCCAACGCGACCAAATTCCCCTATCGTGTCCACCATGCCGGGGGAAGGAGATCGCACGTGCTCTACTACCGCGCCGTCTACCAGGGCGACTACGAAAAATCCCCACCCTTCACGATTTTCGTGACCACCGACAAGTCCGACGACGCCCTCGTCTGGGCCCAGCGCATCCAGATGTGGCAATACGACCCCGGCCGAGTAATCCGCTTCACAGCCGACTTCCGCAACGACGACCGCTGGGAACTCGTAGACCGCCCCACCGCCGAATCCTTCTCCCGCCGCCTGGCAGTAGACGGCACCTCCAGCGAACTCCCCACCGAAGCCTGGATCGAATGGTTCTTCTCCTGGAAGGGCGATCCCCCCGACCACGAAGACATCTCCTGGAACGACGACCACTACGTCCGAGAACTGCGGCAGCGCAACAACTCCGCGCGGGACCCATCGTGAGCGAGCGCAACCCCTATGAAGGACTGTTGGAACACAACCTTCAGTACCTCGGGAACCTCAGATACGCCGAACCCGCTGACAACGGTGTCCGGAACCGCGGATACGACCTCGTGTTCTACGACCTGGATGAGTACAAGGTCACGTCCGTCACGACGAACGGCCTCCGATTCCAAGACGTCGACGCCCTCTTTCCCGAGGAACTCGTCTGCACCTTGATGACCGGTGAGGAAGGCTTCGCCCACCATCTTGTCGGCCTGGCCGCTGCTCGAATCATCCAGCTCGGCAAGGGGCTTGAAATCGGCGACATCCTGGTGAACGAGACCCCGCTGATCGACGACACTCAGATCTGCGGAGTGCTCGCAGCCAGCAGCCCCTTCTTCGGCTCCGACTTCGACCTCTTCCCCTGCTCCGGCGAACGCCCTGTGCTGCAGACGATCACCCTCCTTCCGATTACCAGTCGTGAGGCGGAATTCGTTGGAGAGAACAGCCCGGAAGAGCTCTGGGATGCGTGGAAGGCCAATGCCGCAAACATATTGACCATCAATCGGCCCTCGACGATCTGATGGTTGGGAGAGCCCCTGCGCCGCAGGGGCCGTTCCGACCTCAGTCAGTGCACTTGGTGACCTGAACCTGTCCCTGTCCCGGCGCTCCACCCGAGCTCCCCGAAGGCAGGAACGACTGCGAGCTCCGGGCATTCAACGCGCTCAGCGCGTTCTGTTCGGACTCCGCGCGATTGGCACCATTGCCGAAGGCCCGCCACCCGCTGGCCGGATTGATCGCGATCGAACCGCACCCGTTCGAGAAGTGAATCCCCACCATGCAGTCACTGCCGCACTGGGCGACAGCAGCCCGGTCCGCGGAATCCTGCGTCGGATAGTTCACTGCCGAGCCCCACACGTTATTGCTACCGGTCGGCCCGATGGCCAGCGACCCGTACAACGAACCATCCGGCCCGCGTTCGGCATTGGCGGTAGCGCTGAACGACGACATCAACGCGGCCGACGCGACCGCCACCAACGCACCCTTGACCAGAACAGACTTCAAAAGAACTCCCCACCTCGAGATCGCTCCGACTCCGGAGCCCCGCCGATCCTGTCCAAAGTGGAACCGGAATGTCCACCTTTTCGGTCGAGATCACACGCCCTGCACAGTGGGACTCCACTCTGGCCTATGTCGGGAACTCGCCGAGCCAGGACCGGCGCACGATATGCCTTGGCAGGTAGTCGGATTCGACATCGATCGGGAACCCGGCGTCGTAGGCGAGGCAGGTCATGGCGAGTGGGCCCGCGGCGATCATGCCGGTGCGATCGTCCCGGCGGTCGTCGTGTTCGGAATCCCAAAACGTGTCGTGCAGTTGAAGTGCCTGCGCCAGGCTGTTGTTGAACTCGTCGTGCTGTTCGGTGAGGAATCGATAGAACAGGTCGATTGGCGGGTAGAGGATCTGGAGCATGAGATCCGGAGGCGCGTACCTGGCGTTGGTGGGGTCTGTGCCTTCGAAGGCGGCCCGGAGTTTCGTGCCGATATCGGTGCCTTCCGTCCAATAGGTCTGCAGCGTCTCGATCCAGTGGTAGATGTACTCGTCGTACACCGATCCAGATGCGCGCAGTAGATCGATCGGCACGTCGCACAGCATGTTGAGACGCGCCTGATCTCGCCCCATGATGGCGAAGAAGAAGGCCGTCACCCAGTTGCCCGCATCGGCGATGCCTCGGGTCGCACCGGATGGCAGCGTCAGAGTCTTTTCGGCATAACGAACTTCGACCATGCCGTCGGCCTTGTTGGCGATCGTGAAGATCGCCGAGGATGCTTGCATGGCCTGGACGTACGCTTCCCAGGTCTCGACTTTGCCAGCCGTCGGATCGATCGCGGACCGCAGCCCTGCCAGCCGCATCGACGCCTGGAGAATGTCCTTGAACCGCCGTGGATGCTGCTCCACACGGGTGAGATGGTGCTCAATTCCGTTGGCAATACTCCGTTGCTCACGCTCCGGATCCAAGATCTCGAGGGTGTGCCTGGTCGTGTCTCTGTTGGTCATTCGGCAATGCCTTTCTCTCCGTACGACCCATCACCCGAATACTGGAACGAGGCCGGCTGGCCAAGGGCTCGTCGCGCGAACTCCTCTTCCCACATGCCGAAAGTCGTGCGCCGCAAGGTCCTGACCGTAGCGCGCTCCTCGCTGGTCAGCGGCCGCCGCTCCTGTCGGGCTGACGTGAGCAGCTGCTCGATCTGTCGGTAGATCTCGAAGATCGGCCCCTCGCCCAATAGGTATGTGCGACGCGCCTCCTCGGTTTCGGCCACGAATTCTTCCTCGGAGAGCGCTGCGTAGTCGAGATCGGCTCCGGGCCTGAGGACATCGGTGATGTCGTCGAAAACCGCCGGCTCGAAGACGCCGGTGTCGATATTCACCTTCCAGCCGGTCACCGCCGCGTGCCGACGCTCCTCGAGGCGAATGGTTGCGTTGCGGAACCGGAAATACGACGGTGACTGCCGGAGCATGATCGGATGGAACGCCTTCTCGGCCATCAACGTGCTTTCCAGCCACGACTGTAACCATGACCTGAACGCGGGATAGTCCGCGGTGCGCGTCAGGGAGACCTCGAACTCCCCACGGGTCATCCTCCCCGACCGGTCGATGTCGACTCCGGCCGGTTCGGATTGCAGCTGCTTGATACCCAGCGCCCGCGCCAGAGCCATTGCGTCATGCTGCATCGTGCCCGGGTGGAAGTGCTCGAACCATTGATCCAGATGCGCCCGAATCAGCTGCCCCGCAGGCCGGGATCCTTCCAGCATCGTGTATTCGACTGAGGCCGAGGTGATTTCATTCTCTGGATGAAAGGTGACATCCGCTGGGACGATCCGCAGGTGCAACCCGGCGTGCAGCACCTTCCGGGCCGCATCCACATCGAGGCGCACATTGTGCTCGGGCCTGCCGTGCTCGCCCAAGTCGCCGCCCATCTGCGTAACCACAAGCCGTTCAGCGCAATCGGGAATCTCTGCTACGACCTCCGCGAGATTCGACATCGGCCCTAGTCCCAGCCACCGCACCCACCCCTCGGCTCGCGTCAACACCCACCGCACCGCCCCGACCACATTTCCGCCGGGCAGCACCACATCCTCGGGAACGAGACCTTCTGCTGCCCAGTACTTCTCATTTCCCAGATCCCGTCCAGCAACGACCGGCACATCGGACCGCCCCAGCAGATCAAGCAGATGCCGAGCCATCCTGGCGCGCCGATCCCCATGCTCATCACTCGTAATGACCAGCGCCAACTCGGGGAATTGCGCCGCAACCACCAGCGCCACCGCATCATCCGGATCACCCCCGATGTCGGTATCCACAATCAGCAACGTCTCCCGAAGCTCCGCCCGCGACGGCTCCATCGGATTCACGCCCTCACCCATACGCCCCTCCTTTTCCTCTTGTCGACCCGCGGCGCGTCTACCCGTGCCCGCTCCGCTTCCGGAACCGCTGCACGAATCCGGCGATGTACACCGCCGGTGGTACCGAGGACGACGCGGCTTCGACCACTCCGTCATCGGCGATGTAGTAGATGGCGCGCCCGATCATGATCTCGCCGGGCTCGACGGGTACGTAGACCATCCAGCCGTTGTCGATCCGGTCGGCGGTCAAGCGATCCAGGGGATAGCGGCTGATATCGGTCCCACGGCCGAGCACGAATCGCCGCACCTGCTCGATGGCGTCGATCCGGCTCAGCGGCGGCATGATCACGAACGTGCGCAGCCCGGCCAGCGTGAATTGGTTGAGCGCGGCGTCGATATCGTGCACTGCGGGATCGAGCACGGCAGCCAGAGTCTCGTGGGTGACCACGCCGACCTGCGCGGCCGAAATCAGCGTTCCGACAGCGGATTCGGCTGTGTCGGTGAGTGATACTGGTCCGAGCGCCTGCTCGACGGCCTTCCTGGTCGACTGCATCGACCAGATGCCGGGCACCGCGCGCGTCAATCCGGTGCGGTCCGGAAACGCGCTGCGGAACCACTGCTCATCCTCCCACCAGTAGCAGAAGGTGAGCTGCCCCGTGCCGGCGCGCGAATCCAGCACGGCGTCGGTCACCCAATCCGGCGCTCCCGCATACAGTTTCGGCTGGGGAGTGCCGTCCGCGTACGCCTCCGGCCATCCGCCGGACAAAACCGCTCGCTCGCCGGGTATCAGATATAGCGTGCTCCCGGCACCGTCCACATTCTCGAACCGGGCCTGCGACGGCAGAATTTGCGCCTCGGGCTCAGGGCTGAGCGCAGCGCACACCGCCGCAAGCACTGTCCAGTGAGCCCATGCCACGGCCAACGGCGGAAGGGTCTCACCTGTCGCCTCGCCACGGATCTCCGCAGCCCGATCCGCGCGAGCCTGCTCCGCCGCCACCCGAGGCGACCGCCGCAATTCATCCACCCTGTGTCTCCCCTCCCACGCGAATGGTTCCATCATCACCAATCCACAACGCCCGCAGCGACTCGACGGGACTGCCCCCGATCCCCACGCCCCATCCGCCGTCGTCCCGCCGCGCCGTCAGCCGCATCCGTTCGATATCGACCCCCGCTCCGACGAGATACAGCCGAATCCGCCGCAACGCCTCGACTTTCCGCATTCCACCCGGAGGCGTCGAATGAACCGCCCACGCCTGCCGCCCGAACCCCAGCCGCTTGCGTTCCCGCTCCCGCTTCTCGTTGCCGTTCTCGCTGCGTCCGTGCAACATCACCCGCCACAACGGATCGTGGTTGTCCCAGCCGTAGAAGAACGACCCGCTGGACACCAGCAACTGCGCCGTGGTTTCCGGAGATTCCTTACGCTGCTTGACGGTAATGCGAGCGCTCTGCCCGTACCTATCCGGAAGCTGGACCGCCAACTCCCGCCCCCGCACGTGGGCCATCACGCTGGTGTCGAAGACAACCCGCCGGGGCATCCCCGAAAACCGTTCCACCACCTCATCAAAGCTCCCCGGCAGCCCCACAAACCTCCCGGTGACATGCAAATACCGCCCATTATTTGCCCGATCGAACCGATTGAACCCCTCACCCACCTGCCTGGTGGCCCCCCAACTCTCCGACCCTTCCTCCACCGCGACGAACCCCAACCCCTCGAGCAAAGACACCAGCTCCCGAGCCCGCCGCCGCTCTTTGGCCACCACCGCGGCCGCCTGCCGTCGGGTAATTGGATTCAAGGTCGAACAAAACCCACCCCAATACCGCGTATACCGCTCCGGCCCCACCACCCGCACCCCATGCGGGATAAACCACAGCATCCGCACGGTCAGGCATCCTCGAAACGTTTCGGCACTTGCTCAGAAGTATGCCGAGATCGCCGCATCGAACCGCGGATCAGCCACATCGACACCGCCACTGGGCTGGTAGTTGCGGCTCCGCACATGAGCCAGGAACTCGGCCGGAATCTCCACGGCGTAGTTCTCCAGGTAGTGAATCGAATCGAGCCGCCAGATCCACTCACCATCCGAGACCAGCGACGGCCCACTGTGGATCGACTTGGCGGGATCGAGCAGATCGGTGGAGCTACCCATCACGTCGAAGATGGGAGTCCCCGCCTTCATGTACGCCGCCACCAGGTTTCGATCTTCGATCTCGTAGCTGAGGCCCGACTTTCGCAACGTGGGCAGCTCGTCACGAACCCTGCTGAACATCTCGCGGTAAATCCCGACAGGCTTCAACTCCGTCGTTACTCCGGACATTGTGCAACCCCCCGAACGATCTGACTCGTACGCTGCCCAGCCTACTGGCCCAACCGCGGTATCAGATGGTGAAGTGTCTGTGCTTCGCGAGAGTGCGGTGTCGGACTCTGCTGAGCCGCAGACCGATTCGGTATCCGCAGGTCCACACCTCCTATGTAAGGCTGAGTGGGCACGTACAGAGCTGGCGTGCGATGGATGTAGGAGGACGCGGTTGGGACCGGTAGTGGATGACGAATCGCGCCGGTACCGCGCGGAGCTACTGACCGAGGGGAACCGGCTGCGCAAGATCTGCCAGCGGCGCGATTCGACCCCGGAAACCAGGGCAGCGTCTGTACGAAGCGGCGAGATTCTCGAACGGTATCTGGAGTGGAGGTGCGGGCCGCCGAAAGTATCGGGCGCCCAGCATCGTCCAAGCCATCGAAAACACTCGTGAGATTCACAGCTCAATCCCCGCCCTGCAGTCCTACCGCGAAGGGTACCGAGCTCGGCTACCCGCCCGCACCTTTCTGCACTCCCGTCGCGGAGTCGCGGCGTACTACACCGGGACGGGTGAGCAGCGCGGAACCTGGGACGTGCGAGCGGCCACTGGTGGCGAGGTGCTGGGTAAGGCCGTTTCGGGCGGCGATTCGACCTGTAATTCCAAACTCGTCCCAAGGCTCCCCGCGGGCACCCAGGTCGGTTTCAGCGTGCCGTGAACACCGAACGACGCGGACGCATTGTCGGCCGGAAACGACCTGATCAATCGGCTGTCCGCCAAAGCCGTTGGTGGACAGCACAAGGAGGCTCGCCCTTATTCCAGGCAGACCTAGGGTTCGATGACCGTGAACCGGGCGCACTTGATCTGCAATGGAAAGGGTTCGTAGGCGATCGGATGGCTCTCGGGGTCAACTCGGCGATGCAGCAGTGTGAAGATATGAGAACAACAGTGACAGGAGCGATGTTCGATGGGTGAGCCACTACATATGGAAGGTCAATCGAGGCTCCTGTCCGTGATCACCGCCCGAGTACAGGCGACCTTGCCGGTGGGATGGCAGCGTTTGCAACTCGAGTACGCATCGATCGGGAACAAGTCCGATTGTGTGGGCCTGGTGCACATGACGAACGGCGGCTTCGGCGGTTGGTATCCTCCCGACGATGTGGCTGTGACATTCGCTCGACTGCGTGATGGAATGTCCCGTCCGGACACCGGAACCTGGCTGCACGCAACCTATCGGCTGACCTATCCGGGTTTCTTCGACATCGAGTATCACAAGGATGGCCTGCCAGAATTCGAGAACCCGCCGAGTGTCGAGGATTGCCGGCAGGAGCTGCGACAGTATCCACGATCCGAAGAATACATTCCGTCCTGGATGCGCGAAATTCTCGCAGGCCGATAAGGATTGCATCAGTTGATCGCATCGCGCGCCACAGCCCCCTTCACCGCTACCCACGGCCTGGCTCATCAAGCGCAGCAGCGGAATTCACACGACATCCGCACCGGGTTAGGTCAGGAGAATGCGGTGATGGCCGTGTCGAATCTCTTGTCGGAGACGTCGACAGCGGTTGTGTGCCGGTAGTTTCTAGCTCGGACGTGGCCGAGGAACGCCGACGGGATCTCGAGCGGGTAGTGCTCCAGATAATGGATTGAATCCATGCGCCAGATCCACACTCCGTCGGAGACCAGTGACGGGCCGCCGGGGATCGACCGCGACACATCCAGCAGATCGGTGAAATCGACTGGTACATCGAAGATCGGGGTAGCCGCCTTCATGTACGCGACGATCATGTCCCGGTCCTCGATCGGCCGGGCAGTCAAGGAATCGCGCAAGGACGGAAGTTCGGTTCGCGGCTTGCGGAACATTTCCTGGTAAATCCCGACCGGCTGCAGCGGAGGGTCCGGAACTGGCGGGAACGGACGGTTCGGAACTGGCGGCAGCGGAGCTTTCGGAGCTGGCGGCAGTGGAGGCTTCGAAACGGGCGGCAGTGGAGGGTTCGAAACGGGCGGCAGTGGAGGAGGCGGTACAGGTGGCAGGAAGGGTCGGTGACCGGCTCCCCTTGGAGCACTTCGATTTTCGGCCGACAGTGGTCCGAATCCGGAGTTGAACCTGGGCTTGTCGTCGAGAATTCTGTCTTCGACCGGAACTGCATCGCGAGCTCGCACGTCCTCGGCCATCTGCCGATCGATCTCGTGTAGCCGTTCGACCGTAATGCCCATCCGGGCGGCCGCTGCCTCGTCGATACGGCGCTGCTCAGCCGGATCGGAAGGGGTCATCCACGGAGGCACGGCGGGGCCGGATGGTGGTCTGGCCTCTTCCATCGAGGTCCCGTCCAGACCGCGGCGGTACCACTCGGGCATGTGCTCGGCCGATCGGCGAAACCAACGATTCTCGGTCGCGATGTAGTTCTCCGAAGGGTCCGGACTGCGGAACTGCGGTTCCCGGTCACGGTTGTATCGAATAGTGAAGCGGCCCGGGGCATCCACGATGTAGACGAACTCGAACCAGGTACCGAGCCCTTCGGACCACATCCCGCTGCGCAACGAGTGAAACTTCCGCCACAGACGCCGCGGGACCGCCCAGCCCTCGGCCGTCCCATCGCTCATCTCGACGATCGTGTGTGCCTCGGAGATCCCGCCGAGCATCACGCCCCGCACGCTCAGCCGCGACCACCCCGTCGGTAGAGTCCCGATCACCTCACTCGTGATCTCGACCAGCATCTCGTGCTGTTCGATCGGATTCAGAGACCCTGAACTCCCCATCAGATCAATCCCTTTCGTTATGTCGCAGTCAATGCCGGAACCGGCTCCTTCAACAGCCGGGGGCGACCTGAAGTGCCAACTCCCGTCGTAAACCCGTGCGAGCTGCGGCGGGTTGCCGGATTCGTCCATCGCGATCAACTTTTGGTCGGCAAGGCGCTGAAGCTCGGCAAGGCTGTGCGCGTGTCGCTCCGGATCCTGACCGATCAGGCCGAAAGTGCCCGGCGCGTTCGGGGGAAGCGACCGCAGGTCGCGCAGCGCCACGAGCGCCGGTTTGCCCGCCATATGCGCGTCGATGAGGCGGGCTCGCCAAAGTCCTCCGGCTACGAATCCGGTCTCACCGGCGTCGGTTCGAGGCAGGTAGCCGGCGGCTTCATCGCCACCACTGGAAGCCCACACATACCCGACGACAGCACCGTTCAACACGATCATCGAATAGACCACCGGAGAGGCGGTGTCCCCGGAGTAGGTGGACGTCGGCAGCGGCGCGATCTCACTGAACCCGCGGGAACGATCGTCGGGCGTACCGCTCGGAAACTCTCCGTTTTGCACCCACGGCCCATCACCAAGCGGCACACCGGGATTCAGCCGCAACGCCAACTCCTGAATGGTCGCTGCCTCCCCCTGCACGGCATCGGCCGCGATCTCCCCGAAGCGGTCGTCACCGGGCTTACCCGCCCAGTACCTGACCGCTTCGGCCGGAGCGAGCCCCATCCGATACGTCTCCCCGAGCCGGTCGTGCCAGAAGATCGACGACTTCACCCGATTGATCTCGACCCCGAGATGCGGAAAAAACCCGGCCGCGTTCCCATCCTGGGAGCCCCACAGATACCCGACGAGCTCGTCACCGAGCATGATCGGGAGAAACATCACCGGCCGCCGAGTCCAGGCGTCGTAGCCCGGTGGCGTCGCATCTTCGGTCATCGGTACGTCACTCTCGATCGGCAGCAGTTGCCGCCGCGGCCAGCGCCGCTTTGTCGACGGTCGGGGGCTGAAAACCCTTGGACCGAATGTGGTCGGTCAACGGCCGCTGTGGCGGTGCCTTGTGTTCCCGCAGGTAATAGGCCACCGAAGCAGGCCAGATCCAAACGCCGTCGGTGTGATACCGGCGTGAGATCGCCTGGGTACGTTCAGGTTCGAGAAGATCTGCGTCGAATCCGCTGTCTTCTCTGATCACCGGCGCATTTTCCAGGTACGCGAGTATCGATGCTCGCTCTTCCTCGGAAAGTTCGGGCCGATCGACCCAGGTGGGCATCCCCTGTGGATACCCGGGCACCGGGATCGTTCCATCGTGGGCCCTGGCCATCTGGAACACCGGACCATCCTGGCGTGCCCGCCGCTCCAACCACGGCGGTGCCGACTCGGGTCGCCGGGGATACCGGACCAGGTCGTCCGTATAGGCCGACTGCGTGGGAAAGTTCTCACGCCATTCCGGCTCGTTCGTCCAATCGAATTGGATATCGAGCCGGGAGATGTAGTCGAACCGCAAATGAGCGGTGAACCACGTACCGTACCCCGGCTGATACATACCGGCACGGAGCTTTCCGACCAGGTCGAGCAGATCGGTCGGCGGAGTCCAGTCGATGTCCTCCATGAACAGATCGACCAGGCTGCTGTCCATGTCGACATGGTCGCCGACAGCCCGGTAGTGCAGGTTGAACATCTCGTAGCCGGGTGGAAGGGACTCGACCAGCAGGGCGGTCATCTCATCAGCCAGCTCGCTCTGATCCGCGATATCCTGTGAGCCTTCGACGGTGACGCTGCCTTGTGCCCACTGACCTGGTTGTGCGCGCTCGAGATGAGCACGCAACCATGCCGGTATGTGAAGAACATCGCGGGGAAAGACTTCGAAATCCGCCAACCACGCTTCGGGGGAAAGCGGGGGATTCCACTCAGGTTCGTGATGAAAGTTGTACGCAGCGCTGTAATCCTCTGGAGAGTCCAGGCACAGCCGCATCGAAAACCAGGTTCCCGTTCCGGGACGATAGGTCGCCATAAGCCGCCGCAGCTCCAACAACGCGCTGCCGATGGCGTCGAGCCCCGCCGCTTCCAGTGCGGCAGGATCCGGGATCACGGTGCTTCCGTCGTCCAGGATCGCCGCGATTCGCAGCTGGTATGCCGGACCCACTGCCGCGGCATGCAATTCGACCCGTTCCCAGTCAGCGTCGGGAGCCAACGCGAGCAACGCCAACCCGATCCGGCTCTCGGTGTCTCGCCCCTGTTCGCCGTCAGGCCTTCGACGTTGCACGCCACTCCTCATTCCAGCCAGATGGTCATCGCCTCCCGAACCGGCGCATCATCGGAATCAATTGGTGTGTAATCGATTGCGCATTGGAGCCCTGCTCGAAGGCTGCGGTGTCCTCTCGGCCCGCCGCGTGCTTGATGAAGCCCCACAGCGAAACGCGATCCATCTCACCAGTCGTCTGCCCGAATCCGCCCGGGTGTGATGTCGTCGAGGTCCTCGACGTCGGTGAAGGTCATGACCGGCTGGCTGTGCTGCTGTCGTTCGGGTGCGTTCGGGGGAGCGATGGATGCCGGAATGCGTTCGGGCATTTGGGCCGTGAGGTCCGGCAGTCCTTCGATGAGGTCCGACATTCTCGGCATCCGGCCACGACGTTCTTGGATGGGTGCGGTGAGTTCGGTGCTTTTGCGGGCCAATTCGGTCGACGCCGCCTGGGCTGCCTCGGTGACCGCCTTCGAAAGCTCTTGGAGCGTATGGCCTTCCAGGTCGTCGTCGAAGCGGGTTTCGATGACGATCCCGTCGGCGTTCACGACGACGGTGACCCGCTTCTGCAAGGCGTAGCCGGTTGCCATCAGCTGTGCACGCTTCTGCTGGATGTCGTTGAGTATCTCGACCTGCGCCTGGAACTCGTCGACCATCGAGGCCAATTCGGCCTTGAGGAACTCGTTGGCCACGGACTAGACCTTGAACGCGTCCGCGTTGGACTTGTCGGTGCCGTCGTGCAGCTTCGACGAATCCTGTTGCCCGGTGGACTGGCCATCGGTGTTTCCGGCGAGCTTGCCGACGACGGCGGTGAGGTTGTCGCGCGCGGCGAGATACCCGTTGCCGCTCTCACCCTTGGCGAACTTCTGGCCGTATTCGTCGTTGCCCCACGCCCCGCTCCGGCCGTCGCTCGCGGCTTCCAATCCGGTCAGGACCGCGCGCAGACGGTCGTTGACCAGGTTGGTCTTGGCGGATGCGTTACGTAGGAGCTCGGGATCGACCTCGACTTTATCGGTCATGACTGGTAATCCTCCCCGTCCAGTGATTG
>NZ_JBSGBY010000150.1:0-14984 GCF_053601505.1 Nocardia sp. NPDC004722 | reverse complement strand
CACCTGAATCTCTGACAAGGAGAAACCATCATGACCACCATCGATCCCACGCCGCGCGTACAACCCGCAGCGGCCCCAGAACTCGACCACATCCACCGAACGCTTCGAACTGGTCATCGCCGCGGACGGCGTGCACTCGGCCACCCGCCGCATGGTCTTCGGCGACGAGGAGCAGTTCGCCACCCACCTCGGCGGCTACATGGCGTTCTTCACCATGCCCACGCCCGACGACGCCGAAGAGGGCTGGCTGACCGGATGCTCGATTCCCAGTGCCTCCTTCGCGATTCGGCCCGACCGCGATCCGGCGACCGCGAAGGGCATCATCACGCTGCGCCAGGATTACGACCCGGCGCTGCGGCGGGATCCGGTCGCCCAGCAGGCGCGGATTCGCGAAATGCTCAGCGGCGCGGGCTGGAAGGCCCCGCTCATCCTCGAGGCGATGACCACCACGCCCGACTTCTACTTCGATCAGCTGGCCCGCATCGACGTGCCGGAGCTGTCCTCGGGCCGGGTCACCCTGCTCGGCGACGCCGGGTACTGCGGTTCCCCGCTGACCGGGATGGGCACCGCCATGGCCATCGTCGGCGCCTACATCCTCGCGGGTGAGATCGCCGCCACCCCAACCGATCTGGGTCGTGCCCAGGCCCGCTACCAGGAGTTGGTGACCCCGTTCCTGGACAAGGCCAAGGAGCTGCCTGGCGGTGGCATCAAGATGATGCTGCCGACCACCCGGTTCGGTGCGGCCGCGGCGCGGATGAACTGGCGGGTCATGACCTCCAAGGTCATGCTGCCGCTCACCAAGAAGCTCTTCGCCCCGGCCACCGCCGACTACGTCCTCCCCAATTACTGAGCCGCAATGTGGCCGCTACCCTCGAACCCGTGCGGCAGAAGATCCTGATGGACAACGACACCGGCATCGATGACTCCCTCGGCCTGCTCTACCTGCTCTCCTCCCCCGAGGCCGAGATCGTCGGAATCGCCTCCAGCGCGGGCAATGTGCCCGCGCCGCAGGTGGCGGCCAACAACCTCGCGCTGCTCGACCTGGTCCGGGCCCCGGATCTGGAGGTGGCCCTGGGCGCGCTGACCCCGCTGGCGGTGCCGCTACGGACCACCGAGGACACGCACGGACCTCAGGGCGTGGGATACGCCGAGTTGCCGCCGACCACCCGGACCCTGTCCGAGCGGTCGGCGGCACAGCTGTGGGTGGACTTGGCGCGCGAGTATCCCGGCGAGATCGTGGGCCTGTGCACCGGTCCGCTCACCAATCTCGCGCTGGCGCTGCGGATGGAACCGGAACTGCCGCAACTGCTCGAGCGACTGGTCATCATGGGCGGCGCGTTCAACCATCCCGGCAACACCACCCCCACCAACGAGTGGAACGTGCACGTGGATCCGGAAGCGGCCAAGGAGGTCTTCGACGCCTTCTCCGCCGCGCCCGCGAACCGGCGGCCCATCGTGTGCGCGCTCGACATCACCGAGACCATCGAGATGAAGCCGAAACACCTGGCGCTGCTGGCGGAACGGGCCGGGAGCACCCCGGTGGAACTGGTCAGCGAGAACGATCCGCCCGAAGCGCGGTCGGCGGCCAGCAATCCGCTGGTGCGGTACCTGACCGACGCGGTGCGGTTCTACTTCGACTTCCACAAGCTCTACGACCAGGGCTATCTGGCCCATATGCACGATCCGTTCGCCGCGGCGGTGGCGCTGGATCCGAGTCTGGCGATCACCAAGCCCGCGACCGTGGACGTGGAGCTGGCCGGGACCATCACCCGCGCCACCACCGTCGCGGACTGGGCGGGCATGTGGGGGCGGGAACCCAACGCGGACATCGTGGTCGCCACGGATCCGGAACTGTTCTTCGAGCGGCTGATCAGCCGGGTCGGAGACTACGCGAGGACGGCGTACGCCGAGGGAGACGCGCAGCGGTGACCGGCGAGCAGGACATCGATGACGTCACCGCGTTCCGCGCCCGACTAGGGCTGCCCGCGCTCATCGACGTCCACACGCATTTCATGCCCGAGCAGGTGCTGCGCAAGGTGTGGGGGTATTTCGACGCGGCCGGGCCGCTGATCGGCCATCGCGAATGGCCCATCACCTACCGCGACGAGGAGCAGGTGCGGTTGAAGACGCTGCGCGGCTTCGGGGTTCGCGCGTTCACGTCGATGGTGTACCCGCACAAGCCGGACATGGCGGCGTGGCTCAACGACTGGTCGGCCGATTTCGCGGCGCGAACGCCGGACTGCCTGCACACCTCCACCTTCTACCCGGAGCCGTCCGCGCCCGGCTATGTGCGTGCCGCGATCGAGGGCGGAACGCGGATCTTCAAGCTGCACATCCAGGTCGGCGGCTACCATCCGGCCGACCCATTGCTGGACGAGGTGTGGGGCATGGTGCAGGACGCCGGTATCCCGGTGGTCATGCACTGCGGATCCGGGCCCGCCGCCGGGGAATTCACCGGTCCCGGGCCGATGGCGACGCTGCTGCACCGCTTTCCGCGACTGCGCCCGATCATCGCGCACATGGGCGCGCCCGAGTACGGCGAGTTCCTCGATCTGGCCGAGTCCTACGACGGCGTGCTGCTCGACACCACCATGAACTTCACCGATTTCTTCGACGCCGGTGACTTCCCGGTCGCCGAGCTCCCCCGGGTGCGCGATCTCGGTGACCGCATCCTCTTCGGCAGCGACTTCCCCAATATCCCGTACCCGTACGGTGACGCGTTGCTCGCGCTCGAACGTCTCGACCTCGGCGATGATTGGCTGCGCGCGGTCTGCCACGATAACGCGGCACGCGTCTTCGGTCTGGGCTAGCGCCTCACGAAAGGTGGTCGGTCATGCGGTTGGTCGCGGAGATTCTGGTCGGTCTGCTCGCCGCCCTGCACGTCTACATCATGGTCATGGAGATGTTCCTGTGGACCACGCCTCGGGTGCGCGCCAGCTTCGGCAGCACCGCGGAGTTCGCCGAGGCGACGAAGGTGCTGGCCGCCAATCAGGGCCTCTACAACGGCTTCCTGGCCGCGGGCCTGATCTGGGGTCTGATCGCGTCCGATCCCGTCGGGCAGGCCGCGAAGATCTTCTTCGCGGCCTGCGTGGTGGTGGCCGGACTCTACGGCGCGGCCACCGCCAGCCGACGGATCCTGTTCGTCCAGGCGCTGCCGGGCGCGATCACGCTGATCGCGGTCCTACTCGCCGGATAGCGCCGCGGCGCTGAGGGCGATCTTGGCATTGCGGCCGGGGCGCTCGCTGGCCGCGGCGGCCTCGGCCGCCTCGTCCAGCGGGTAGGTGGACTCGACGGTCAGGTCGAGCACGCCCTGGGCGGCCAGGGTGACCAGCTCGGTGATGAGGCGGCGGCGCTCGTCGCCGCCGATCTCCTCGGCCCGCTTGGAGCCCCAGAAGCCCTTCACCACGGCCTGTTTGAAGATGATCGGCCCGGGGTTGAGCACCAGCGGCTGGCCCGAGAGCGCGCCGAAGGTGATGAGCTCGCCGCGCGGTCCCAGCAGCGACAGCAGCTCGTCGGCCGCCTTGCCGCTGACCTGGTCGACGGCCCGCACGATCGGCTCACCGCCGGTGGCCTCGGCCGCCTGCGTGCGCCAGTCCTCCGACTCGGTGTCGACGACCGGCTCGAAACCCAGCTCCCGCAAGGACTTCGCGGCGGCGGCGCTGCGCACGAGATTGAGCACGTGCACGCCGCGTGCGCGGGCCAGCAGATTCAGCAACCGACCGACCGCGCCGTTGGCGGCATTGATCGTGATCCATTGCCCGGCTTCGACATTCAGGTCCTCGAGCAGCATCAACGCGCTCAACGGCATGGCCAGCAGCTGGCTGGCGGTCGCGTCGGAGACCGAGTCGGGCACCGGCACGACACCGGCCGCCTTGGCGACGAAGTATTCCGCCCACGCGCCCTGGACACCCGAAACCGTCACGCGCTGACCGACTTCCAGGCCGGTGACGCCGGGCCCGAGGGCGTCGACGCGGCCGACGGCCTCGGTGCCCGGGACAGCGGGCAGTTCCGGCCGATAGCCGTAGACGCCGCGAATGATGGCCAGGTCGTGATTGTGGATCGGGGCCAGGGTGGTGGCGATGCGCACCTCACCGGGGCCGGGTTCGGGCGTCGGCCGCTCCCCCGTCGTCAGCACATCCTTGGGCTCGCCGAACTGTTCGATGACTACCGCACGCATGATCGCTCCTCCTCAGTCTTCGACGACGATGACGTCGACGGGGATATTGCCGCGCGTCGCATTGGAATACGGGCACACCTGATGCGCCTTCTCGGCGAGTTCCTTCGCCTCGTCGAGCGGCAGGTGCGGCAGCGAGATCTCGAGGGTGACGGTCAGGCCGAAGCCGCCCGCCTCGTTCGGGCCGATGCCGACCTTCGCGCCGACGGCGGAATCCTCGACGTTCTGCTTGGTCATACGGGCCACCGTGCGCAGCGCCGAGTGGAAGCAGGCGGCGTATCCGGCGGCGAAGAGCTGCTCGGGATTGGTGCCGAGGCCGTTGCCGCCCATCTCCTTCGGGATCGACAGGTCGAATTCGACCTTGCCGTCATCGGAGCGGACGTGTCCGTTGCGGCCGTCGCCGGTCGCGAGGGCTTCTGCGGTGTAGAGCACGCTCATGCGGGGTTCTCCTTGGATCGGGTGTGGCTGGTGAGCGCCGTCGTCAGGCGGCGCAGGGTGGTGCGGAGTTCGGCCAGCTCGGCCAGGGACATGCCGGTGATCTCGGCGGACTGCTCCGGGATATGGCATGCGGCGGAACGTAATTCGCGGCCGCAGTCGGTCAGCGTGATCTCCACGCGCCGCTCGTCGGACGCCGATCGGCGGCGTTGCACGAAGCCCGCCGATTCGAGCCGTTTGAGCAGGGGCGAGAGGGTCCCCGAGTCCAGCTCGAGGGCCGAGCACAGGTCGCCCACGGTGCGGCCGTCGCGCTGCCAGAGCGCGAGCAGGACCAGGTACTGCGGATAGGTGATGCCGAGCGCGTCGAGTTTGGGCCGGTACATGGTCGTCATCGCCCGCGACGCGGCGTAGAGCGCAAAGCACAGCTGGTTGTCGAGCACCTGCTGTTCGTTGTCGAGCGCTTGCTCTTCGGTCACGTCCAACAACATAGCCCTCAATTTAATTGTGCACAATCTTTCTTGCCGTCTGCTGGATCACAGCCGGCCATCGACAGCACAAGATCAGATACCGATCAGCGGGAAATTCCGTCACGAGCAGCCGATTCGGCGATAACTTCCACTAGAACGCGTTCTACTAGTGGCACGTCGAGGTAGTGGGAGTTGGGATGACGCACGAGGTAGTGAGCCGGGTCGAGGAGCTGTCGGGGCAGTTGGCCGCGACCGCCGAGGAGACCGAACGACTGGGGAAGCTCTCCGACGAGAGCGTCAAGCTGATCCGCCAGGCCGGGGTGATGCGACTGCTGCAGCCGACCGACTTCGGCGGATACGCCGCGCATCCGCGCGACTTCGCCGAGGCGGTCATGGCCGTGGCCAAGCACTGCGGCTCGACCGGCTGGGTGTGCGGGGTCGGCGGGGTGCATCCGTGGGAGATGGCTCTGATGGACCGCCGCCTGCAGAACGAGGTGTGGGGCGAGAACCCGGACACCTGGATCGCCTCGCCCTATGCGGCGCAAGGTGTCGCGACCCCGGTCGAGGGCGGGTACACGCTGCGCGGGCGCTGGCAGTTCTCCTCGGGCACCGACCACTGCGACTGGATCTTCCTGGGCGCCATGGTCGGTGACGCCGACGGCAAGCCCGTGATGCCGCCGAATGTCATGCACGTGGTGCTGCCGCGTCGCGACTACACCATCGTCGACGACTCCTGGGACGTCATCGGGCTACAGGGCACCGGCAGCAAGGACATCATCGTCGACGGGGCGTTCATCCCGGATTATCGGACCATCGGCATGGACGCGGTGGCCGCCGGTGAGGTCGCCGCCGAGCGGGCGGGCCGCACCGAGACGGTGTACCGGCTGCCGTTCTGGGCCATGTTCCCGCTGGGCATCACCGCCGCGGTGGTCGGCATCGCCGAAGGCGCGCTGGCGGCGCACCTGGATTACCAGCGTGACCGGGTCACGGCCATGGGGACCCGGATCAAGGACGATCCGTATGTGCTGTCGGCGATCTCCGAGGCGGCCGCCGATATCGCGGCCTCGCGCACGCAGCTGCTCGACGGTGTCAGCCGCCTCTTCGATCAGGCCGAGGCCGGGCAGGAGATCACCTTCGCCGATCGATCCGTGGTGCGGCGCAATCAAGTTCGCTGCGCGTGGCGGGCGGTGTCGGCGGTCGACGAGATCTTCGCGCGCTCGGGCGGCAATGCGGTGCGGCGGCAGAATGTCATGCAGCGGTTCTGGCGGGACGCGCACGTGGGCCTGCAGCACGCCATCCACACGCCCGGCTCGCTGTATCACTCGACCGCGCTGACCATCATGGGTGTCGAGCCCGAGGGGCCGCTGCGCGCCATGATCTGAGCGATCGGCCCGAGACCGTTACCGCGCCCGGCGGCCCTGCTTGCGGGCCGTTGCGGTGGGTGATGCCGTAGGTTTGCCACCGAATGGTTCCTGACGGGCGGTTCGGGAGGCGAGGTGGCGCGGTGACACGGGCCGACAGCGGTGTGCTCTGTACCGATCTGCCCTTGTCGTCGGCCCAATTGCGGTGGTGGGTGGCGCAACAGCTGTTTCCGGACGTGCCGAACACCGTGGCGATGTACCTGCTCTTGGACGGGTCCCTGGAGCGGGAGTTGCTGCAGGAGTGCGGCGCCCGGGCAGCGCGCGAGCTCGAGTCGCCGCTGCTGCGGTTCCGGCTGGTCGAGGGCTATCCGCGGCAGTATGTGGACCCCGCCGCCTTCCCGGCAGCGCCGTTCGTGGATGTGAGCGGGGAGCCGGATCCGATGGCCCGTGCGCTGGAACTGATGGATCGCGACCGGTGCGCGCCACTGGATCTGCTCATGGACGCGCTCACCGTGGCCACCGTGTACCGGCTCGGGCCGCGGCGGCATCTGCTGTACCTGCGCAGCCACCACATCGTGCTGGACGGGCTGGGGGCGGCCGCGCTGCTGCGCCGGACCACCGAGTTGTACAGCGCCACACTCGATTCGGGTGCTCCACCCGGATCCGACGTGGCGTTCCTCGGCGTCGCCGATCTGCTCGAGGACGAGACCCGCTACCTCGCCTCCCCGCGCGCCACGGCCGATCGCGACTACTGGGCGCGGGAACTCGCGGGCATGGGTGAGCCCGCACGCCTGGCGGGGCCGCCCGCCACGCCCGCACCTCGGCCGCATCGGATCACCGCCGAGGTGCCCGAATCGGTGGCGGAGCGGCTGCGGAGTCTGCGGCACGATGCCGGAGTCGCTTTTCCCGAGCTCACCATCGCGGCCTTCGCGTGCTATCTGGCCGGGCTGAACGGGTCCGACGAGATCGTGCTGTCGCTGCCCGTGCCCGCCCGTCCGACGGCGGCGTTGCGGCGCTCGGCGGGCACAGTGTCGAATGTGGTGCCGTTGCGGCTGAACGGAATTCGTTCCGCCACCGGTGCCGAGGTGATCGAGCAGGTACGGGCCAAGGTGGTGGGGGCGCTGCGGCATCAGCGCTACCGCTACGAGGACATGGTGCGCGACAGCGGTGAAAGCCACACGGTGCGCGGCAGTTTCGGGCCGGTGGTGAACATGCTGCGGTTCGTCGAGCAGCCGCGGGTCGGGCCGCTGAGCGCGGAGGTGCGGCTGCTGTCGCTCGGGCCGGTGGAGGATCTGCTGGTCAATGGGTATCAGCTCGGGCCGGACGAGCGGACGATCACCCTTGACATGCAGGCGAATCCGGCGCTGTACAGCCGTGAGACGCTGGCCTGGCATCATGCGCGGTTTCTGGAATACCTCGAACGGTTCCTCGTCGATCCGGGGCTACCGGTTCCGGTTCCCGAGTTGGCCGCCCACACCGGTAAGCCCGGCGATGCGCCCTCCGCGCCGCACGCCGCCGCGGGCTCGCGACTGCTCCCTGACCTGCTGCGCGCCGCGATCGTTCGCGCGGACGGGTGCGGCGAGGCCGTCGCGCTCCAGGACGGCGCACGCAGCTGGACCTACCGCGAACTCGACGAGTCGTCGTCCCGGTGGGCCCGGGTTCTGATCGAATCCGGGGCCGGGCCGGGATCGTTCGTGCTGGTGGCGGTGCCGCGTTCGGCCGAATCGGTGCTCGCCGTGTGGGCGGTCGCCAAGGCCGGGGCCGCGTTCGTCCCGGTGGATCCCACCGACCCGCTGCGGCGTTTACGGACCATCGCGGCGGATTCGGGTGCGCGCGTGGGGTTCACGGTCTCGGCCGTGCACGCCGATCTCCCGGAGGAGACGATCTGGCTGGAGCTCGACGACCCTGGGCTGGGCGCGCAGGTGCGCCGCCGGTCCGCCGCGGCGGTGGGCGACGAAGACCGGATCCGTCCGCTGCACGCCGAGCACCCGGCGTACCTGATCTACACCTCGGGCACGACGGGCACGCCGAAGGGTGTGGTGGTCACTCATCGCGGGCTGGGGACGTTGAGCGACTATCTCGTCGAACACTATGGGGTCGAGGCGGATTCGCGGGTGTTGCACGCGCACGCGCCGTCGTTCGACGCACATCTGCTCGAGCTGCTGGCCGCGTTCGCGGCGGGTGCGCGCCTGGTGGTCGAGCCGCCGGGTGTGGTCGCCGGAACCGAGCTGTCGCGGCTGCTCAATGCCGCGCGAATCACGCATTTCCTCACCACGCCCGCCGTCTTGGCGACGCTGACACCCAGTGAGGTCCCGGCGTTGCGGGTGGCCGTAGTAGGCGGGGAAGCCTGCCCGGCCGAGCTGGTGCGGTGCTGGGCACCGGAATTGCGGCTGTTCAACGGGTATGGGCCGACCGAGATCACCATCATGGCGACGCAATCGCGGGCACTGACCGCGCTGGGGCCGGTGACGATCGGTCCGGCGCTGCCGGGGGTGCGGGCGCTCGTGCTCGACGCCCGGTTGCGGCCGGTGCCGCCCGGCGGCCCGGGTGAGCTGTACCTGGGTGGTCCCGGTGTGGCGCGGGGCTATCTGCACCGGCCGGGCGCGACCGCCGAACGGTTCCTGGCCGATCCCTTCGAACGGGGTGAAAGGCTGTACCGCACCGGCGATCTGGTCCGGGCCGAGGTGGACGGGAGCTTCGATTTCCTGGGCCGCGCCGATGATCAGCTGACGGTGCGGGGTCGGCGCGTGGAGGCGGGTGAGGTGGCGGCGGCGCTGTTGACGTTGCCGGAAATCGCGCAGGCCGTCGTCACCGCCGAGGAGTCGCCCGCCGGGGTGCGGCTGATCGGCTATGTGGTCGCCGCACCCGGGGTCGCACTCGGCACGACCGCGTTGGTGCGCCGGTTGCGTTCCCTGTTGCCTGCCGCGTTGGTCCCCGCGCAACTGGTTGCGCTGGAGCGTCTCCCGATCACCGCCCACGGCAAGGTCGATCGGGCCGCCCTGCCGCCACCGCCCCTCGCGCAGCGCCCGTATCGCGCGCCCGAGACCGACTCGCAGCGCCTCGTCGCCGAGCGATTCGCGGCCGCCACCGGGGTCGAGCGGATCGGGCTCGACGACGACTTCTTCGAGCTCGGCGGCAATTCGCTGCTGGGAGTGGCGGTGTCGGCGGAGCTGTCCGCGGCCACCGGACTGCCGGTGACGGTGCGCTGGCTCTACACCGCGCCGACGCTGGCCGAACTCGCCGACCGCCTGGTGGCCCACGACGGCGGCGCCGACACCGAGGATGGGCTCGGTGCCGTACTCACCTTGCGCCGCAACGGAACCCGCACTCCCCTGTTCTGTGTGCATTCGGCGGTTCCGCTGGCCTGGTGCTACGCGGGCCTCGCTCAGCACGTGCACGATCGGCAAGTCTACGGCTTGCAGGCCCTGACCTCCGACGGTGACCCGCACGCGGTGTCGAGCATCGACGAGCTCGCGGGCGGCTACGTCGAGGAGATCCTGCGGGTGCAGCCCGACGGGCCGTATCACCTGCTCGGATGGTCACTCGGCGGGCAGATCGCGCACGCCATCGCGGTGCGGCTGCGGGCGCGCGGGGCACGGGTCGCCACGCTGGCGATGCTGGACAGCATCGTCTTCCCCGACGACATGCCGCCACCGCCGACGCCGCGCATGCGGGATCTGCTGACGCATCTGCTCGGCGACGAGCCCGACAATGCCGACGACCTGCCGGAGGTGACCGCGCAGCAGGCGGCCGCCGAACTGGCCGCCGGCGCGGCCTCTTTCGGCACCGGGCTCACCGCGGAGCAGTTGACGCGGCTGCATCGGGGCTACGTCGACGGGGTGCGGCTGTCGGCCGGATACCGTCCGGGCGTCTTCGACGGCGACCTGCTGTACTTCTCGGCCACCCACGGCATGACCGGGTCACTGGATGCCGGGCTGTGGCGGGAATTCGTCACCGGCAGGCTGATCGAGCACCCGGTCGCGGCCACGCACGCGCAGCTCACCAATACCGAGGTGGTCGCGGTCATCGGGCCGCTGCTCGCCAAGCACCTCGAGGGCCAGGGATGAGGAGCTCGGAGAGCGGGGTGCGCTGGTTCAACGTGTACGAGGAGGCGGCGGGCTGGGACGGCGAGGGGGCGGCGGCCGGGATCCTCACCCGATGGGTGAGCGAGCACCTCATGCGACCGCACGCGGCGCTCGGGCGGCCCGGCCCGGTGTGCCCGTTCGTGCGGCACAGCATGGTCCGGCGGCTGTTCTGGGCCGGGCTCGCCGAGGGCGGCGACGAGCTCACCGCCGCCGGGATGCATCGAATCGTGGACGATGCCTTCGCGCTGTATCAGGCTCTGCGGCAGGAGAATCCGGGTGAGACGCGCGGGCTGACACTGGTGACGGTCTTCCCGGGGCTCACTCGCTACGAGCTGGTGGACGCCGTGCACGCGGAACGCAAGACCGAGATCGTGGGTCAGGGCATGATGCTCGGTCAGTTCTATCCCGGCTGTAGCGTTCCCGGACTGTGGGATCGGGATTTCCATCCGCTGGACGCCCCGCTGCCGATGCTGGTGTTGCGCTCCATGATGAGCACCGACTTCCCCTTCCTGGCCGCGCGCTCCGATTGGCTGTTCGCGTATCTGACCCGCGTCGCGCCGGATCTGCCTCGCACCCTGCGGCAGTCGATAGCCGAGAGGATGCGGGTGCCTGAATCCGAGGCCGGTGAGATCACCGCGCTGCGCGCACATTGCGCCGACGAACACGCGCGGTGATCACCAGATTTCCAGTTCGGCGGCACGATAATCCAAGGATGCATCGGCTCTCGCGCTACCTCGTTGCTCTGATTGCCACCTTTGCTGCGCTTGTGCCCACGACGGCCGCGGCCGACCCCGGCGGGGCCGCGATCCTCGACGTCCGGCCGCTGGGTGGTCGTCAATACGAGGTCACGGTCTATTCCGCGGCCATGAACCGGAATATCCCGGTGTGGATTTCGCACCCCGACTTCGCCGCGCCCGCCCTGTATCTGCTCAACGCGGTCGACGGCGGTGAATCCGGCGGCCCCTGGTACAACCGGACGGATACCGCGCAATTCTTCGCCGACAAGCCGGTGAACGTGATCACCCCGATCGGCGGCCGCGCCAGCTTCTACACCGACTGGATGTCCGACGACCCGACCCTGGGCCGAAACAAGTGGTCCACCTTCCTGATTCAGGAATTGCCGGCCCTGCTCGAGCCCCGCTTCCAGATGACCGGCCGCAACGCTGTCGCGGGCGCCTCCATGTCGGCGGTCTCGGCCCTCGACCTCGCCATCGAAGCCCCCGGCATGTACCAGGCGGTCGGCTCCTACAGCGGCTGCCCGCGCACCACCGACGCCGTCGCCCGCACCTACGTCCGCTCCGAACTCGGCCTGTTCGGCGCGAACGCCGCCAATATGTGGGGCGCGGACGACAATCCGGCCTGGGACGCCCACGACCCCGTCCTCAACGCCGACCGCCTGCGCGGCGCAGCCCTCTACATCTCCGCCGGCAACGGCGCCCCCGGCATCCACGAATCCCTCACCGACCCGAGCATCGCCGGAAACCTCGGCGCCCTCACCGACCGCATGGCCGTCGGCGGCGTCATGGAATCCGTAGTCCGCAACTGCACCGACTCCCTGGTCGGACGCCTTGCCGCACTAGGCATCCCCGCCCAGATCGCCTACCGCAACGGCACCCACGCCTGGCCCTACTGGCAGGACGACGTTCACGACTCCTGGCCTTTGTTCGCGTCCGCCCTCGGCGTCTGAATTTCGAAAGATCCTTCCGAAGTTGAATACTCGTAATTCGACCTTAGGGAGTTTTTGCCCGCGAGGAGATTCGCGATTACCTTTCACGGCTGGGTGCGCACCCGGTCCGAACGACAATCAATCGGGATAGCTTGGCTGTCTTGATTATTCGAAGGGAATCACACTATGGGCTCCATCGTCGTCACGCTGGGCAATCTACTCACCGGCTCCGCCACCGCCATCGGATCCGCCAGCCTGCTCGCGATCCTCGGCACGATGTTCGCGCCGGTCATCTAGCACCGGCCGTACGCCAGAAAAACCCGATGAGCGCCGGTCAGGTCGCGGGCAACGCCATAAAGAGAGGCTTGCATGAGCGCGATCGGGCCGGTGCCGTTGGCGTCGGAGGTGTCCTCGCGCTGTTCGGCGAGCGGGATGCCGGGCACCATAGCGGCCGACACAGACGTGGTCGTCCTCGAGTAATAGGGCAGCGTCTGCTCCGCCCTCGCCGTCTAAGAACCCGAAACTTCTTCCCTAAGAGGCGAGAACGCTGCGGTGACCGCCGCGAGAACGAAGACGAGAACGGCGCAGCACAGGGCGAATCGGTTCCCCATGTGCCCGGCGCGAAGTCCCGCGATGAGTGCGCCGAGCGCGGCTGTCGTTCGGTTGATCGAGCGCCGGGTGGCATTCACCCGGCCGAGTAGTTCGTCCGGTGTGAGTGCCTGCCACAACCCCATCTCATTGGAGTTCTCGGTGCCCGCCGCCAACCCCTGCAGGGCCAGCGCGACGAAAAGCACAGCGACACCGGCACCCGCGGCGGGCGCAACGGCCACGAGCAGCCAGGTGAACGGATAGACCGAACGCGCGGCGATGATCACTCGACCCGGTCTGAACCGACGGCCACACCAAGGGGCGATCGACGCGCCGACCAAACCGGTGATGCCGAGGACCGCCAGCAACGTCCCGAAGGCATAGGCGTTCAGGCTCAGTGACCGCAGGGCGAGCAACGAAAGTAGTGGCATCGCAGCGCCATTGGCGAGAAACCAGACGTGTGTCGAGACCGCGAGGGGGCCGAGCACGCGGTGGTGATAGGTCCAACGCAGGCCGTCACGGATCTCGGCTGAAAGGTTGCGCCTGCGAGCGCGAGGTCGGGGCTCCTCGACGCGGATACCGGCGGAAAACGCGGCCTCGACGACATAACTGAGCGCATCCGCTGCCACCGCCACCGGGGCACCGAGCAGCCCGACGAGTGCGCCTCCGATCGCCGGTCCGAGAGTTGTAGCGGCAGCGTCGGTTTGGTCGAGACGCGCATTGGCTGTGACCAGTTCCGTCCGAGGTACAAGACGAGGGAGCAGCGACTGTGTGGCAGCGAACCCGAACACCGAGCACGCACCGAAGGACAGCAGCGCGATGACCAAAGTCCAGATGCGCAGTGTTCCGGTGAGCCAGAGCGCCGGGATAGCTCCGAGCGAAAGCGCACGTCCGACGCTCGCCCACACGAGAATAGGTTTCCGACGCCACCGATCGGCGTACACGCCCGCGACGAGTCCGAGCACCGCATAGGGCACGAGTTGAGCGGCGCTGACGATCCCGACCTGCGAAGGTGTCGCATCGAGTACTCGGACTACCAGAACGGGCATCGCCGCCCCGGTCACCGCCGACCCGAACGAACTGATCGCCGCGCCCGCCCAGAACCGCCGAAACGCACTGCCGACAACAGCAGCGGATTCCCCCATCTCACCCCCCGTGCCCGTCCGCGCCGACAGTAGTCGAGGGCTTGGCAGATCCTCTAGGCTGTGCGGGCTACCCGGCCTCTGGTCCGTTGAGGCGGGTGGTTTTGTTTTCGGGAGGGAATGCACGTGACAGTCAGACAGCACGATCGAATCGATCAGATCGCGGCCAATTCGCAAGGGCACGTGGTGTTGTGCATGATCGAGGATCGTTTGTACGCCGAGGACGATGTCGCGGTCATGAACGAGGATTTCCGGCAGAAGCTCAACGCTTACATCCATGCGATTCGCTCCGGGATGGTGCGGGAGATGACCGGGAAGCAAGTGACCGGAGTCGAGTTGCGGTTGGTCAGTCCGGACGAACCGTCGAGCCTGGTTCAGCAGATGATCGACACGGTGAACCGAGAGCTGGTCTCGCAGAACATCACCGCCACCTGGGAGGAGTGGGGTGATCGGGTGACACCGGCGATCGTCGAGGACGCGCTGGTCCACGCGGCGATCGACCAGATCGGCACGAACTGGAAGACAACCTATCTGTGGGCCGTCCTGGTCGGCGACGAAGGCCGCGGCGGTCTCCAGGTGCACCGCGAGGACGGCGTCGTCGACACCGTCGAGGCATCGGACACGTTGCGCCAGTTGTTCTTCGAACACAAGAAGCTGTCCTACGACGAAAAAACCGGAACCTGGATCAGCGCGGTGCTCTCGATCGCGAGCACGGACAACTACACGGCGGACTACCTGAAGGATGAGGTGCACGACAAGCTGCCGACTCCCGCCGCGAAAGAGTTCGCCCGAGAATTGAAGCGGTTCCCACGATCCGATCGCGCCAGTGTGGAACGCCTGACAGGCGAGGCACCACCGGCCCCCAAGCGCCGCTGGTTCGGTCGTTGAACTAGCCGCCGGTAGGCACTGGCGGTGCGGGAAATTCGGGCGGGTTGAAGCCCAATGCGGTTGCGAGGGCGATTGTTCGGCGGGGAGTGCTGCATTGCCTGGCCGCGCTTGCAAGGTCGCCGCGATCGGCATGGTCCGGCTCTGCGATCCCATCCAGACACAGGAGAATGAAGGCGAT
>NZ_JBSGBY010000149.1:0-15051 GCF_053601505.1 Nocardia sp. NPDC004722 | reverse complement strand
GTCTGGTGCGCACCAGCCGCCCGACGTCGCCGCCGGATTCGTCGCGGGCCGTCTCGGTCTCGCGCCCACCGTCCACGGTGAAGCGGAATACGGTGTCCGCCAACGGCATCGGCCCGGTGTCGATCTCACAGGCGACGGCTTCGTCCCAGCTCAGCCACGAGCCTCCGGCGGTGCGAAGTTCCGCGACCGGGTGACCGGCGGCATTCTCGACCACCCGGCGCTGCAGGTGCAGGAACCGGATCGCGACGCTGATGCGCGCCGCCGCCGGTGCGTCCACGGGGAACTCGGTCACCAGCGTGGACTCCTCGCCCAGTCCGGCGGCGGCCGCCCCTTGCGGTCCGAGCACCCCGAACTGCCAGCGGGACACGTTCTTTCGTGCGCTCGCGCGGTACGGATAGAGCAGATAGCCCTCGTAGAGGACGGCGTCGGCGACCGCGCGCGCCGCGGCCCGGGCCGTCTCGGCGCTCATCACGGGCTCCCCGGTGCGGCGGCCAGCAGGGCGCGCACGGCCTGGTCGTAGTCGAGCAGGCCGCGGCCGGTCTTGAACGCGGTCAACGCGTCCAGCGTCTCGCGCGACAGGCGTACCCAGTCCGTGTGCGGGAAGTGCGCGGCCATCAACTCCCGCCACACCGCCACCGGCATGTCGAACTTGTCGTCGCGATCCCACGGCACCTGCTGCACCGCGAAACCCGTGTCGCCCCGGACGAAGACGGTGCCGCTGAACAGGAACGACAACGGCACCGTGCCGTCGCGCAGCGCGTGCAGGTATTTCGAGCCCGCGACCTCGAGATCGTAGGTGCACGGCATCGGCAGATCCACCTCGGTGCCGCCGCTGGTGAAGCCGGGAACCATGGTGGCGCAATGCATCCAGAGGAACGAACGCTGGGTGTCGTACCAGCGTTCGCGGGGACCGAACAGGTCCGTCAGGCCCGCACCCTCGGCGTCGGTGTAGGAGCGCCGGTTCGGGTCGATGCGCACCTGGGCGCGCAACGCGATGGCGTGCACCGGCTCCTCGGCGAGAGACGCGATGCCGATCCGGGCGGTCAGGGTGGGGGTCACCGCGTACGGTTCGGGCCGGATGCCCAGCACCGCGAAGGTGATCGAGTACGCCGGGCTCACGGCGCGCTCCCGGGGGCAGGGGCGGCACGGGCGGTCATGGCGGCGAGGAATTCCTCGATGTAGCGGCGCGCGTCCTGGCCGCCGTCGAAACCCCGCCACAGCAGCCGCATCCGCCCGACGAACTCGTAGCAGGCGTCGATGGGCAGCAGCAGGCAGGTCGGGTCGCCGCCGCGCGCGGGCATCCGGATGAGCAGCGCCTCGACATCGGGGGCGGCCTGCGCGAGTTGCGGATGCCGCTCCACGATCGCGCTCCACTGTTGCAGCGGCAGTTCGGATTCGGTGGCCCCGGCCGGGCCGGGATAGAAGGCCACCGTCCGCCCGAGCGCGGAGTTGTGGAAGAAGAAGGCCAGGCCCACCGGAATTTGCAGCCCGTCCCACTCGCCCGGCCCGATCCGGACGCCCGGAAAGGTGAGAACCCGGTCGGGCACGGCCCGGTACCGCAGCGCCGCGTCACGATCGGTGAACAGCAGATAGCAGGGGCGGCAGACGCACAGGAGCTGTCTGCCTTCGATATTCACCACATGGCTGTGCGAATCGGCGATGGGCTCCGCGCACATCTCGCAGCGCTCCCCGGCCGGGCTCGGTGCGGGCCGGGTGTTCGCGAGCCGGCGCAGCACGCCGAAGGTCGGATTCATCCGGACGCCTCCGCGGGGACCGCGACTTCCGGTGTGCCCGCGCGCATCAAGACCGGCAGCGGTTCCAGATGCCCGTCGCCGTCGAGGCGCGCGCCCGCGTGCACGGCGTCGAAGTGCGCCCGGCACACCGGGCAGCGCAGCACGGCGTCGCCGATCGCGTGCCCGGGCCGCCGGTGCAGAACCGCACCGGCCATCGAGTTGCCGCAGGACGCGCAGTGATCGCGGTAGACGTAGAGTTCGTCGCCGACCCGGCAGGCCAGCACCGCCGACCCGGCCAGGGCGAAGCCGCCCACCTCGCCGGGAGCCAGCCCCGCCAATTCCGGTGCGCCGATCCAGGTTCCGCCGTGATGGCCGTTGCCGTCGCCGTGGTGGCCATTGCCGTGGTGGCCGTCGCCGTTCCCGTGCACGCGCGCCAGCAGCGAATCGGCCGGGATCAGTTTCGGACTCGAATCCGGCTCGGCCGCCACCACTTCGATGGTCTCGATCTCGGGCGCGGCGGCGCGCACCGCGTCCTCGACCGCCAGTTCGAGGGTGACCGAGGAGGACGGACACGTGCGGCAGCTGCCGCTGAAGGCCAGCCGCACCACGCCGTCGGTCACCTCCAGCACCTCCACGTCGCCGCCGTGCGAACCCAGGTACGGGCGCACCCCGTCCAAGGCGGTCCGCACCCGGGTGAGCGCGTCGTGCGGATGCAGTCCGTGCACCAGCAGCAGGCTGGCGACGAGCTCGTCACGGGTGAGCTGCTCGACCGCCTCCGGGTCGAGCAGTCGCGTAATCCGTTCCAGGCCCGCGCCGTAGAGACCGACGACCTCGCTCACCAGCTGCTCGGCCCGCTCGCGCGCGACGGCTCCGGCGGCGGAGCTGGCACCCAACAGAGTGTCGATCCGCTCGCCGGCGCCGCGCCAGTGGTCTGCCTCCGAAGCTTCGTGCTCGTCGGGTCGCTGGTTCACCGCGCTCGCCTCCCGTGTCCGGCCCGGCCGCTATTCGGCGGTCAGGGCCTGGGTGGGTGAGTGCAGCAGTTGCAAGGACTTTCCACCGCCCAGGTACATGTGCACGCCACAGGGCAGGCAGGGATCGAAACTGCGCACGGTGCGCATGATGTCGATGCCTTTGAAGTGCTCCCGATCGTTCTCCTCGAAGATCGGCTGACCCTGCACCGCGTCCTCGTATGGTCCCGGCGTGCCGAAACTGTCGCGCGGGTTGGCGTTCCAGGGGGTGGGCGGATACGGGTGGTAATTGGCGATCTTGCCGTCGCGGATCACCATGTGATGCGACAGCACCCCGCGTACCGCCTCGGTGAAACCGCAGCCGATGCCCTCGTCGGGCACCTCGAACGGCTCCCACGTCTTGGTGCGTCCGGCCCGGATCTCTTCGAGGGCCTTCTCCGCGAAGTGCAGCGCACACGCCGCGGCGTACGCCTGGAAGTACGTGCGCGCCCGGTTGCGTTCGATGGTGTTGCTGCCGAAAGCCGGTATCTTCCATTCGAATTCGACCGGGCCCTGCAGCGCGGTCTTGGGCAGGTTGATCTGCACGCTGTGCCCGGTGGACTTCACGTAGCCGATGTCCACCAGTCCGGCCAGCGCCGTCGACCACAGCCGCGCCAACGGTCCGCCGCCGGTGTCGAGGGCCAGATGGTCCTTGCCGTCGAACCAGCGCGGCGACATCACCCAGCTGTATTTGTCCTCGAGGTCGCGTTTCTGCGGCTTCGGGTTGGTGTGCTGGTTCCAGGGATGGCGCCGGTCCACCGGATTGCCCAGCGGATCGGTCTTGACGAACATCTCCTGGTCGGTCCAGTCGTCGTAATACGAACTGCCCAAAAGGATTCGGATGCCGAGGTTGATGTCCACCAGCGAGTGGGTGACGAGCCTGCCGTCCACCACCACGCCGGGGGTCACGAACATCGCGTTGCCCCAGTTCTCCATGTCCTTGTAGGCGAAGTTGCACACCTCCGGGTCCTGGAAGGAACCCCAGCAGCCCAGCAGGGTGCGGCGCAGGCCGACCTTGTCGTAGCCGGGCAGCGCCTCGTAGAAGAAGTCGAACAGGTCGTCGTGCATCGGCACGACCTTCTTCATGAACTCGACGTAGCGCATCAGCCGCGACATGTAGTCGGTCATCAACTGGATGGTGGCGACCGTGCCCACCCCGCCGGGGTACAGCGTCGAGGGGTGCACATGCCTGCCCTCCATGAGGCAGAACATCTCTCGCGTATAGCGGCTGACCTGCAGCGCCTCGCGATAGAACTCGCCGGTGAAGGGGTTGAGCGCGCGCATGATGTCGGCGACGGTGCGATAGCCGTGCGCCTGCGCGTGCGGGGCCTCGGTCTTCTCGGCCAGGGTCAGCACGCTCGGGTTGGTCTCCGACACCATCTTCTCGCAGAAGTCCACCCCGACCAGGTTCTCCTGGAAGATGTTGTGGTCGAACATGTACTCGGCGGCCTCGCCGAGATTGACGATCCACTCGCCCAGATGCGGCGGCTTCACCCCGTAGGCCATGTTCTGGCAGTAGCACGAACAGGTGGCGTGGTTGTCACCGCAGATGCCGCAGATGCGGCTGGTGATGAAGTGCGCGTCGCGAGGATCCTTGCCGCGCATGAAGATCGAGTAGCCGCGGAAGATCGAGGAGGTGCTGTGGCACTCGACGACCTCCCGATTCGCGAAGTCGATCTTGGTGTAGATGCCCAGGCTGCCGACGATGCGGGTGATCGGATCCCACGCCATCTCGACGAGGGCGTCCGGTTCGATCTTGCGGTGCGACGGCTGGGGAATGATCTCGGTCATGGGATTGCCTTCCCTACCAGGTCCGGACCGCGCCGGACTCCAGCTTGTCGCCCTTGTGCCGCCAGCTCGGCTCCTTGTCCACGGTGCGGCCGGTGATGTGGCGCAGACTGCGAATCACCGAGCCGTACAACCCCGACGCCGTCGAGGAGAGTTTGCCGCCGGGCGGCTCGTCCATGAACGGCATGAACTTGTCCGGGAATCCGGGCATGGTGCAGCCGATGCAGATGCCGCCCACATTCGGGCAGCCGCCCACGCCGTTGATCCAACCACGTTTGGGCACATTGCATTTCACGACCGGACCCCAGCAGCCCAGTTTGACGATGCATTTCGGCGAACCGTATTCGGAGGCGAAATCGCCCTGTTCGTAATAGCCCGCACGGTCGCAGCCCTCGTGCACGGTCGCGCCGAAGAGCCACTTGGGGCGCAACGCCTCGTCCAGGGGGATCATCGGGGCCTGACCGGTGGCCATGTAGAGCAGATAGGTCAGCGTCTCGGAGAGATTGTCGGGATGGATCGGGCAGCCCGGCACGCACACGATCGGAATGCCCGCCTTGGACTTCCACTCCCAGCCCAGATAGTCGGGGACGCCCATCGCCCCGGTCGGATTGCCGGCCATGGCGTGCATGCCGCCGTAGGTCGCGCAGGTGCCGACCGCGACGACCGCGGTCGCCTTGGGGGCCAGGCGATCGAGCCACTCGCTGGTCGTCATCGGCTGCCCGGTCGCCGGATCGTTGCCGAACCCGCACCAGTAACCTTCGGCGTGCAGCGCCTCGTTCGGAATCGATCCCTCCACGACCAACACGAACGGCTCGAGCTCGCCGCGGTCGGCCTTGAAGAACCATTCCAGGAAGTCGTCGGCTCCCCCGGTCGGGCCGCACTCGAAATCGATGAGCGGCCAATGCACGGCGATCTTCGGCAATCCAGGCAGGGATCCGAGAGCGATCTCTTCGATACTGGGTTGGGTGGCGGCAGTCAGGGCCACCGAATCGCCATCACAACTGAGTCCGGCATTGATCCAGAGCACATGGATCAACGTTTGCTCGGCGTTGACTGCTTCTGTAGTCGGCATCCACATGCCACCCTTCAAAAGCGGTTCACAAGGGGCCGGTCGTCGCCGTTTGCTCGAAGACAACAGATCGAAATGTGAGCCTGATCACGTCAGTCTAGGCCTGGCGCAAGGACAGCTTCAAGGGCGCTTCACACTCTGCGAACGCTGCGCGAGTAGCCAGTCGTACCACTGGGTTACACCCGCACCAGTGGTTGCCGAGACCGCGAGGGTTTGCACCGCCGGGTTCACCCGGCGCGCGTACTCCCCGAAGCGATCGAGGTCGAAATCGACGTACGGCAGCAGGTCGATCTTGTTGATCAGCACCAGGCTCGCCACCGAGAACATGTGCGGATACTTCAGCGGCTTGTCCGCGCCCTCGGTCACCGAGATCACCACCACCTTGCCGAACTCGCCGAGATCGAACAGCGCCGGGCACACCAGGTTGCCGACGTTCTCGATGAACAGCACGGTGCCCGGCGCGGGATCGAGCAGGTCCAGGGCGCGCCGGGTCATGGCGGCGTCGAGGT
The DNA here is from genome assembly GCF_053601505.1 of Nocardia sp. NPDC004722. NCBI lineage: Bacteria > Bacillati > Actinomycetota > Actinomycetes > Mycobacteriales > Nocardiaceae > Nocardia > Nocardia sp. NPDC004722. The sequence continues at coordinate 8,945 of NZ_JBSGBY010000149.1, read as the reverse complement.
GGCAGCCCGCGCCCGTATTGATCTGCGCCACTCGGCATCCCGTGGCCATGATGCGCTCGGCGTCGAGGAGGGTCTCCTGATCGCCCTCGATGACCGCGACCGGCGTTCCGGCGAGTTCACGGATCGTGCGGACCAGCAGGGTCGTCTTGCCCGCGCCCGGCGAGCTGGTCATATTGATCGCGAGAATGCCGCGCGCGTCGAGCCAGTCCCGATTCTGTTGCGCCAGTTGATCGTTCTTGGCCAGCACCTTCTGCTCGAGCGAGACCGTCTCGGTGACCGGCAGGTGCACGTGATCGGCACCGTGGTCGTGGTCGTGCTCATGATCGTGATGCGCGTGATCGTGTGCGTGATCATGCGCCTCTCCGCGACCGTGTTCGTGCGGAATGGTGATCAATCCCGCCGAATCACCCCCACATCCGCAGGTTGCGCACATGGCTCGCTCACCTCCATCGATCGGATTCGCAGCTCCTGCCCCGCGGTGACCTCGACATCGGCACTGCCGCAGGCACACAGCAGGATCAGGTCGGGCAGCGCGAAGGCAGCGCCGCAGGATCGGCACCGCGCGGCGCCGGGAACAAGGTGGATCTCGAGATTCGCGCCCTGCGCGACGGTCCCCTCGGCGGCGAGTTCGAAGCAGAACAACATCGCGTCCGGTACCACCGCGCACAACGCACCGACGTCGAGCGTGACGCTATGGACGGTGCGACCGGCCGCAACCTCGCCGACGGCATCGACAACACTCTGAGTAATCGCCATCTCGTGCACAGCGATCTCGTCTCGTCCGAAGAACCTCTCCAACCTACGCCCCGCCGATCCACCGTGCACCCGGATCAGCGCCAGCGCCTCGTGCTCTCGGTAAGTTACCAACGCGGCGGATCTCCGCCGCGACGATCGACAACAGCTCAGCCACAGAAGGATTCGCATGACCAGCCCTACCGGTTTCGCCAATGCCGTCTACCCGGTGACCGACCTCGATGCGAGTGTCGCGAGCTTCACCGCGCTGCTCGGCGCCGAGCCGATCTTCCGGACCGGCGACTACGCGATGTTCGCCGTTGGTATCGCACTGTCCTGCAAGCCATGGGTCGACCACCCGTTGCCCTTCTGGACCGTGGAGGATCTCGCCGCGTCCCACAAGGCGATGCTCGCCGCGGGCGCAACGGCTTTGGGTGAGATCGCCGATGGTTCCCTCGCGGAACTGAGAACCGCGCCGATCACCAACGGCGATCCCGCCACCGGCATCGTGGACATGCCCGGCAGCCGCCTCGCCGTCCTGCGCGCTCCCGACGGCAACCTCATCGCACTCCATCAGTCGGTCGGCTGGTAGGAGGCAGCCCACTCCGGGTGAACCGACGGGCCGGATACCGGTACACGGGATCCGGCCTGTCGGTTCGCACGATTGTGTCCCGCGATCGGCGGTGCATACGGTGGTCCGCATGAGCGAGCCGACCTACTACGCACCCGAGGGCGGCCTGCCCGCACAGTCCGAGCTGCTGACCGGCCGGGCCATCGTGAAAGAGGCCTACACCGTCATCCCGCGCGGGGTGCTTCGCGACATCGTGACCAGCAACCTGCCCGGCTGGAACAACACCCGGTCCTGGATCCTCGCCCGGCCCATCGCCGGATTCGCCACCACCTTCGCGCAGTACATCGTCGAGGTGTCACCCGGCGGTGGCAGTCAGGAGCCGGAGCCCGAGGCCGGTGTCGAGTCGGTGGTGTTCCTGCTGAGCGGAACCCTGAACATCGAGATCGACGGCGACAAGCACACTCTCACTCCCGGCGGATACGCCTACCTGCCCGCGGGCGGAAGCTGGTCGGTGGCCAACGAATCCACCGAGGTCGCCACCTTCCAGTGGGTGCGCAAGGCGTACGAGCCACTGGCGGGCTACACCCCGCACGCCTTCGTGGTGCAAGAGCAGGATGTCGAGCCGACGCCGATGCCCGGCACCGACGGAGCCTGGGCCACCACCCGTTTCGTGGACCCCAACGATCTCGCCCACGACATGCACGTCAATATCGTCACTTTCGAGCCGGGCGCGGTGATCCCGTTCGCCGAGACCCACGTGATGGAACACGGCATCTACATCCTCGAAGGCAAAGCGGTCTACCGCCTCAACGACGACTGGGTCGAGGTCGAAGCAGGCGACTTCCTCTGGCTGCGCGCCTTCTGCCCGCAAGCCTGCTACGCCGGCGGCCCCGGCAAATTCCGCTACCTGCTGTACAAGGACGTCAACCGCCAGATCAAACTCACCTGATGGATCTGCGCGGCAACCAGATCAGACGTCGTCGACGTTCTTGCTCGACGGAGGGTTGCCGGTGGACAGGTCGGTTTCCCGGCCGCGACCGGTGAGTTTTCGGCTTGCGACCACGAGGGCGACCAGCACCGCGAGGCCGATGATGATGAGGATCTCCATGGTCGGCGCATACCCGCGGAAGTGACAGCTATTCGCCAGCGGCTTCCGCTGGACGGCCAGGCTGGGGCGTAGGCGGTCAAGGCATTTCGTCGAAGAATCCGCCGCCGTCTTCCGGGGTGTCGTCGAGTTGGCCGTGGTGACGCCGTGCCGGACGCGGGTCGCCGGTCGCGGTATTCGTCGTGTCGATGTGCGACGACTCCGTGGGTGGTTCGCCGCCCTCGGATTCCGGCACCTCGGGCTGTTCTTGCGCGAGACGGTCGGCGTGCGATTCTCCCGCGCGTTGCCCTCGCGTGGTCATGTCGTCGCGGTCGGCCGCCTGCCAGTGGTCGGGTGGCGTGACAGTGACGTCGCCGTCCTTGTTGCGTACCTCGTCGGAGTCGAGACTCTCGGCGGGGCCGAGAGTGTCGTCCGGACCGGATTCAGGGCTCATGCCGCACGGTTGCCCGCATCGACTCGGCCGAAACCCGGTGGGATTCACGAGCGCCTCAAAGGCTGTTCGCCGGAGGACGCGACCGAGCCCCATGCCTCGACGCGCATGGGGCTCGGTCATCGGGGTGCTACGACCGCCGGTGGTCAGTGACCGCCGTGGCTGTGTTCCCCGCCTTTGGCCTTGGCCTCGGTCGGCTGCGCCTGGGCGCCCTTACGGCCGGCCTCGTGCGGATCGGCGGAATTCTTCTCACCGAAGCTGCCGCTGCTGGCCTTGCCTCCCTTGCGTGCCTGTTCCTCGGTGTCCTTGCGATTGCCGAACTGACCCGGGTTCTTCGAATCGGGCATGGCAATACTTCCTTCCAGGGTCTGTTTTCCGGATGCGAGCGGTCTGCTCCGCCCACGGTTTCGTGCTACCCGGGTCGTTGCCCGCTATTCAGCACCGGCCGGAAATTCCTTGGCGCACACTCGTATTCACCGGTACGCCGGTGACGGGACCGGGCGAGTGAGCGGTTGCCGGCCATGAGCGGGCCGACCGCTCGCCAGGCGCGGCACCGTTTACCCGGCGGTCCCGGTGGTATCGCGACACAAACACCGGCATCGGGCGACAAGGAGTGCGACGTGGGTACCTCGGCGGGCAAACCGGAGGACAGCGGGGCGCTGTCGGTATTCGATCGATTCGCCACCAGCGCCAGCGAGTGGGCTTCTCGCGCAGGATTTTTCGCCTTCTGCGTGGTCCTGGTGGTGGTCTGGGTGCCGTCCATCGTGGTGCTGCCGAGCATCGACACCTGGCAGCTGGTCATCAACACCGCGACCACCATCATCACCTTCCTGCTGGTAGCGCTGCTGCAGAACACCCAGCGCCGCAGCGACGCCGCGGTGCAGGACAAGCTCAATGCCATCGCGGGCGCGCTGGCCGCCTTCATGGGCGAACTCGGCAGCGAATACCCGGAGCTCGAGCGGCACCGCGACGAGCTCGCCGAATCGGTGGGTCTGGAGAAGCGCGAGGGCTCACACCACCGGTGACTTCTCGCCCGTGACCCGTGCCCCGTCCGATCAGGAGTCATCGTGCTCGTCCCTCTCGCCACCCGCCGGGGCATCGCGCCTCGACCACTGCAAACGGTGTGATGAATGCGGTTGCGGCGCAGCACTATCGAAGGAGCGGGCATCGTTCGCCGCAGGCGCGGAAGGGCCTTCAGCTACACCACGACCGCGGGCCAGGTGGTGGACGACGAGCAGACTCTGGAGCGGATTCGAGCACTCGCGATTCCACCGGCCTGGCGCAAAGTGTGGATCTGCCCGCATCCCAACGGGCACATCCAGGCCGTCGGACGCGACGCGGCGGGCCGAAAACAGTACCTCTACCACGGGCAATGGCGTCGCGAACGCGATGAGGAGAAGTTCGATCGGGTACTCGACCTGGCCGCCCGGCTACCGGCCATGCGCGAACAATTGCGGGCCCGATCTGCGACGCCGGGGGCTCGGCGAGCATCGGGTCCTGGCCGCGGCCATCACACTGCTCGACTCGGGGGTCGTGCGCGTCGGGGGTGAGGAGTACGCCGAGACGAACGGCTCGCACGGCGTCTCGACATTGCTGTGCGACCACGTCCAGGTGCACGGCGCGACGATCTCGCTCGACTTTCCGGCCAAGAGCGGTATCCGATGCCACGCCGACGTCTCCGACCCGCTGCTGGCGAAAACGTTGCGGGCCTTGTCGATCGACCGCGACGGCACGCAGCGCCTGTTCGTCCATCACGACGCCACCGGCCCGCACGAGGTGCACGCCGACGGCATCAACGCCCGCTTTCGCGAGCTGACCGGCCCGGAGTTCAGCGTCAAGGATCTTCGCACCTGGCAGGCCACCGTGCTGGCCGCCGCCGGACTGGCGACCGTGCCACGACCGGCCTCGGCGCGTGGACGCAAAACCGCTGTGCGGCAAGTGATGTCGGATGTTGCGCAGTTGCTCGGCAATACGCCCGCGGTCGTGCGCGCGTCTTACGTCGATCCGCGGGTGATTAGCGCCTTCGAGGAGGGCACCTCGATCGCCGCCGCCGTCCGCCGCTCCCAACGCGCTGACACCGAGGACGCTCAACGCGACATCGTCGATCGCGCTGTCCTGCGACTGCTGCGGCACGCGGCGCATCAATCGGCGGCGACGGGGTAGCTCGTCGATATCTCAGTCGACGACAGGAGCAGGCCGTGACCAGATTCGGATACACGCTGATGACCGAGCAGAGCGGGCCACGGGACCTCGTCGACTACGCGAGAGCTGCCGAGCGCGCCGGATTCGATTTCCTGGTCAGCAGCGATCATTTCTCCCCCTGGCTCGAGGAGCAGGGACACGCACCGCACGCGTGGACGATGCTCGGAGCCGTCGCGCAAGCCACCGAATCGATTCCCTTCATGACGTACGTGACCTGCCCGACGCTGCGCTACCACCCGGTCATCGTGGCCCAGCAGGCCGCCACGCTGCAGGTCCTCTCCGGTGGCCGTTTCACCTTGGGACTGGGCAGCGGGGAAAGCCTCAACGAACACGTGGTGGGTGCGGGCTGGCCGGGCCCGGCCGAACGCCACGAGCGTCTCGAGGAGGCGATCGGCATCATCCGCGCACTGCATTCGGGTGGCACGGTCAGTCGCCACGGGCATTGGTACCGGGTCGATTCCGCCCGCATCTGGGATCTGCCGCCGGACCCGGTGCCCCTGGCCGTCGCGGTATCCGGGGCACAGTCGGTGCGACGGTTCGCTCCGCTCGCGGATGAGATGATCAGCACCGACCCGGACGAAACGCTCGTCCGTTCCTGGCGCGAGGCCCGGCCCGGCAATGACTCGCCACGGGTGACCGGACAGGTGCCACTGAGCTGGGATACCCACCGGGACAAGGCCGTTGCGCGGGCACACGAGCAGTTCCGGTGGTCGACCGGCGGCTGGGACGTCAACGCCAATCTGCCCACCACCGACGCCTTCGCCGCCGCGACCCGGCTCGTGCGGCCGGAGGATGTCGCCGACTCGATCCCCTGCGGCCCGGATCTCGACGCGATGGTCGAGGCCGTCCGCCCCTACTGGGAGGCAGGATTCACCGACATCGCCGTCGTGCAGATCGGCGACGAGGCACAGCGACGCTTCCTCACCGAAGCCGCCGAACCGCTGCTGGACAAGCTGAGAGCCGCAGCGCCGTAACCGTTTCCGCCCCCGTACCCACACCGCATCGGGTTGGAGCGGGCGTCGACCGCAAGGGTAGCGGTCCGGTTTGCTGACGGCGGGCGGAGGTAGTCGAAGAGAACAAACACGCACCATGATCCGAAGGTTGGCCATGAACATCGAACGAGGCACCCGTCTGGTTCCTATCCGCCACAACGCGGTCACCGCATCGATTCTCGTCAAAGCGGTACGCCACCACCCGATTCCGTACGCCGAGATCCAGCCGTTCAGTGGCGGCCGACGTCAGGCCGTATCGCTCAATGCTCTCGAAAGGGACTTCCTTATTGTGCGCGACGACGTTTCGACCGAAGAGTAATCGCATCGCGCGCATAAGTAACCTGTAACGCGGAGGCGGTTCTCGACGACGCCGCAGGTAGTGGAATTCTCACCACAGTTCCGTCCCTTATGCCGTCAGCAACCGCCTGCGAGGGAGCCGCACGATGACCGTACTTCTTCGCGACAGCGGCATGGTCGATGCACGCGAGCGCGCCGTGCGCGTTATCGAGATTTCGCGGCAATCCGCGCGCACCCTCAATGTCCTACTGCACGACCGCGACCGAGCCGGACTGAAACTCGTCGTACTCGACAGCGCCAACCGACAACTGTTCTACGGCGTCTCCTCGACCGCGACCGCCTTCCAGGTGCGCGGCGAATTCCACACACCGGCAGGCGATCACACCCTTCGGATCAGAGTCTCCTCACCACAGGACTTCAAAACCCAATTCCGCGTGGTCGTCACCGACAACGTCCAGGAACTCTGAATCCGACGGTGACGGCCACCCGCGGATTGGTCGCGAGGCGCGGCTACTGGCTGGGTTGTGGTGTGTTGACGTGGCAGTTCTCGACCTTCGGGTTCACGCCGAAGTAATTCAGCGGGCCGGCGATGATCGTGACCACGACCGTGCTGGTACTCGCGCAATTCTTCGGTGCGCTGTCGTAGTAGTGCCGCTGGCCCGCGGCGACCGCGCCGATGATCAGCCACACGAGCAGAATCACCGCGACGACGCCGCCGACGGCTGCCGCCGAGCCGCTGCTCCCACGAGTTCGTCGCCTGTCATTGGTGTAGGTTCTCATTTTCCGACTCCGCAATTGAATTGATCAGTGCTGGTAGCGATCTCACTGCCGAAGCAGGGCGATGGCATACGTCATGTACAGGGCATAGCTCCGCGGCCGCGATTCAAACGCCGCGGGTTTGGGCGGACACCGGAGAGGCATAACCGCAATGACCCGTGGCCCACGATCAGCACAAGTAAGGAACGCAGAGTCATGACGACAGGACAAGACCGCTCACCGCATCGAGACGTCAATGCCGAAGAGCCGGTGTATGAATCGGATCCACCGGTGAAAGCCGAAGGAACCGAGGACCGGCGGTCGCCCGATCAGCCCGGGCCCGTGGTCGCGGGCCGGACCGCCCACTCGGCGGTCGACAGCGACGAAAACACGCCGCTGCTCGATCCGCACGATCTCGACCGCTTCCGAACCCAATGGCAGGAATTGCAGGGCGCCTTCGTCGACAACCCGCAGGATGCCGTCACGAAGGCCGACTCGCTGGTCACCGAAACCCTCGAACAGCTCACCAGCACCTTCGCTCAGCACAAACAGAGGCTGGACGAACAATGGTCGCGTGGTGAGGACGGCGACACGGAGGACCTGCGCCGGGCGCTGCGCGGCTACCGGGACTACTTCGATCGATTGCTCACCATTTGACCGGCGCGGCGCTGTCCCCGGCGGGTCGGGCGGTCAAGAGCGGCCGGGGATGCGCTCGTGCATGGTCAGCAGGATGTGGTCGAAGATCCTGACGGTCTCGGGCGGCGCTTGAGGTACGTCGGCGAGTTCGACGAGCAACTGGGCGGCCAGGTCCCGCAATTTCGTATTGGTCTCCTGGGATCGCCACACCAGGACCTTGAACGCTTGCGCGGCGGTGATCCGGTACATGCGCATCAATACGCCCTTGGCCTGCTCGATTTCGGCGCGGGCTTCAATGAGCCCGGGCATGTGATCGCGGAGGGTATGGCGCTCGGCATCGGCGAGTTCGTCGCTCAGATCGATATAGAACCCGGTGGTGCCGACCGGGCGGCCCTCCGAGTCGAACATCCGGTCGGCGACCACCATGACGTTGTGCTCACGCCTGGAGAGGTCGACGAATCGGTGCCGGCTCGAGAAGGGTTCCCCCTGATCGATGGATCGGGTGATGGCCTCGGCGACATGGTGGCGGTCGTCGGGGTGTTTGTGCGCCAGCAGCAGTTCGGTGGTGGGTTCGATCTCGTCGGGGTCGTAGCCGTGCATGCGATAGACCTCCGGCGACCACTCCCAGCGTCGGGTGGTGAACCAGAACCGGAAGCTGCCGACCAACGGTCGCTCGACGGCGGTGTGCTCCCACTCGGGAACGTAATCAATCTCGGCGCGATTGCTCACCCAGGAATTATCCACCGGGAACGCACGCAACCGCACCATTTGCATTGACCGGACGACAGCCGACGCCGCCGTCATCCCGCACCGGCGTGGTGCGGGATGAGCGGAGTAGGCGCGTCTTTCAGGTCAGTACCGGTACCTCCGCGAATATCGATCGGGGAGATCGAACTCGGCGGCCAGTCCGGAAGCGGACAGGACCCGGTACACACAGGGCGAGCCGAGTACGTGCACATGACATTGGCGGACCGCGGCCAGGCCGGGTCAGCCGCGATGGGCTGGAGACTCAACCCGCCCATCGGCCTACCCGGCACGGCGGCTGCCTACACATGACCTGTCAGCGAGTTCACGAACGACGTTCTCGCGGAAGCCAATTGCGTGAGCGCGGCTCAGAAGTAGTGGGCGCGGCCGCCGATCGGGCGGCCGACCGCGCCGAGCACCGCGAGGATGGCGCCGACGATCAGCAGGATGACGCCGATCGTGGTGAGGATCGGAATGCCG
>NZ_JBSGBY010000148.1:0-15079 GCF_053601505.1 Nocardia sp. NPDC004722 | reverse complement strand
GCGGCGGCGGCCAGGATCAGCGTGTTGGACAGGCCCCGGCCGATCAGGTCGGCGATCTGGCCGCCGATGATGTAGGAGCGACCCAGGTCACCGGTGAACACACCGTGCAGCCAGGACAGGTACTGCGCCGGTATCGACCGATCCAGTCCGAGCTGATGGCGAATGGCCGCAATGGTTTCCGGAGTGGCGTCCGGCCCGGCCAGGGTGGTCGCCGGATCACCGGGGACCAGCCGCAGCAGCAGGAAGATCAGCACCGACGCGCCGAACAGCACCGCGATCGCGGACGGCACCCGGCGCAGCAGGTAGGCGGTCATGCCAGGAACGCCTCGGTGAACACATGCTCGCGGCGCTTGGTCCAGTTGAAGCCGTGCAGCTTCCGGCTGGCGGCGTCCTGCGGGTAGTGCACGCCGATCTCGATCAGGAACAGGCTGTCGAGCAGTTGATCGCTGAGCGCCTGATAGGCGCGGGTGGCGTCCGCGCCGGTGGCCTGCGGCAGCTGCCAGGCCGTTTCGGCGGCCTTGATGTAGTCGGCCGACTCGTAGTGCGAGGCGTTCTTGCGGGCGTTGAACGGATAGGCGCTCACGGTCAGCGTGGACGGCACGAACTGCGCCCAGGAGTGGTCGGTGATCCACAGACCCGGGAACTGCGCGGAGATGAGCTGTTTGACGAAGGTGGCGTTCTCGGTGGGGACCAGTTCCACCTCGATGCCGATCTCGGCGAGGTTGGCCTGCACGATCTGGGCGGTGTTCTCGAAAACCGAGTACGAGGAGTTGTAGGCCAGCGGCAGCTTCGCCGGTTTGGGCAGCGCGGCCAGAATCTGCTTGGCCTTGGCGGCGTCTCGTGCGTAGCGGGTGTTGCGGGAGTCGTCGAAGGCGGGAGAGCTCTTGGGCCACGGCAGGTTCAGCGGGTAGCCCGCACCGCGGAAGACCTCCTTGATGATGCGGTCGCGGTCGATCGCGTAGGCGATGGCCTGGCGCACCCGGACATCGGCCAGCGAGGGATCCTGGACGTTCACGCCCACATAGACCTGGAGTTCGGCACCCTCGAAGGCGATGACCTGGTAGCCGTCGACCTTCGCGAGGTTCTCGTTGTCGCGGTAGGTGATGCCGTCGGCGAGGTGGATCTGCCCGGTCTTGAGCGCGTTGAGCTGTGCCTGATTGTCGGAGATGACGGTGAACTCGACGCGGTCCAGATACGGGCGGTCCGGGATCCGGTAGTCGGGATTCCGCTCGAAGACCAACTGCTGGTTGGGGATTCGCGAGACGAAGCGGAACGGTCCGGTGCCGACGAGCTTGTCGCCGGTGGCCAGTGCGTCGATGGATTCGCTGTCCAGGATGGGGACGGTGTCCAGCAAATCGAAGAGGTTGCTGAGCGGGTGATCCAGCGTCAGCGTCACCTTGTGCGGATCGCTGGTGTCGAAACCAGTGACCGCGGCCGCGGTGCTCTTGAGCTGGGCCGACCACTTCGGGTCGGCGTAGGTGCGCAGCGAGAACTCGACGTCCTTGGAGGTGAACGCCCGTCCGCTGTGGAACTTCACGTCGTCACGCAGATCCAAGGTGACGGACTTGCCGTCGGGTGCGACCGTCCAGCTCTTGGCCAGCAGCGGCTGCGGCTCCAGCTTGTCGTGGGGGTAGCGCACCAGCGACTCGAAGACCAGCCCGACCACATACGGTGTCGTGCCGGTATTGGTGAGCAGGTTGGCGGGCACGATATCCACCAGCACCCCGTACTTCAGGGTCCCGCCGCGCACGGGTTGCGCATTGTCGTCACCGCCACGCTGCTGACTCACCGCGGACGTGCAGGCGGCCAGCGCCCCGCCCCCGAGGATCGCCAGCGCGGCGACGGCGGAACTGCGCAGGAAAAAGCGGCGGTCATGACCGCCGGGGGACGAATTCATCTGAAAAACCTCGAGTGTGGACCGGGCCTTGATCGTGTGCGGCGACGCTATCGGCCGGTACATGATGGATCACCGGTTGCACGCAGCCAGAGTGAAACCCTGGCCGCGAATGGGGCCCGGCACCTTTGCTGTGAACATGTCAGTCCCCGACAATGCACGTGGTTATGAGAACTTCCCCGGCGAAATCGGCCGTACTACTGCCGATTCCACGCCCGATTGGCTGTATCCGCCGACCGCGCCCGCCGGTGCGCCCAATGTCATCGTCGTGCTGGTCGACGATATGGGTTTCAGCGATATCGGCCCGTTCGGCTCCGAGATCGAGACGCCGACCCTGGATCGCCTGGCTGCCAATGGATTGCGGCTCACCAACTTTCACACCACGCCCCTGTGCTCGCCGTCGCGCGCCGCGCTGCTGACGGGCGTCAATTCCCACCGGGCCGGATTCGGGTTCGTCGCCAATGCCGATCCCGGCTACCCCGGTCTGCGCCTGGAACTGGCGGATGACGTGCTGACGCTGCCGGAAATCCTGCGCGCCAACGGATATGCGACCTACGCCGTCGGTAAATGGCATCTGGTCCGCGATGCCACGCTGCATCCGGCCGCGCCCCGCGATTCCTGGCCGACCCAGCGCGGTTTCGATCGGTATTACGGGTCGCTGGAGGGCTTGAACTCCTTCTACCACCCGAATCAACTGGTCTCGGACAGCTCGCCGGTGAATGTCGAGGAATACCCGGAGGACTATTACCTCACCGACGACTACACCGATCGCGCGATCGGCTATCTGAAGGAACTGCGCGCCCACGACGCGACCAAGCCGTTCTTCCTGTACTTCGCGCACACCGCCATGCACGGGCCGTTGCAGGCCAAGCCGGCCGATCAGGCCAAGTACCGGGGTCGCTATCGCGAGGGCTGGGATCGGTTGCGCCAGAGCCGATTCGCCGAGCAGATCGCCCAGGGCCTCTTCCCCGAGGGAACGCAACAGAAGCCGCGCAACACCGAGCCGGGTTACGAAGCGCAGGAATGGGATTCGCTGACCGACGAGCAGCGATCACGCTTCGAGCGGTACATGGAGGTGTACGCGGGCATGGTCGACAGCATCGACCAGAGCCTGGGGCGAATCGTCGACACCCTGGAACAGTTCGGGGAGCTCGACAACACCATCATCGTCTTCACCTCCGACAACGGCGGCACCGCCGAGGGCGGGCCGGAGGGGACCCGGACCTACTTCGCCCAGTTCGCGCAGGTCGACGAGCCGGACTGGGAACGCGATGTGCCGCACGACGACTCGCTGATCGGCACCGCCAAGCTCGGTGTGCACTACCCGCGTGGCTGGGGGCAGGCGTCGAACACGCCGTTCCGGTTCTACAAGGGCCAGACCTTCGCGGGCGGGGTGCGGGTGCCGTTCGTCCTGTCCTGGCCGCAGGGTCTGCCGCGCACCGACAGGGATTCGGGGGTCCGCCAGGAGTACGTCTACATCACCGATCTCGCGCCGACGCTGCTCGAACTGATCGGCCTGGAGCGGCCGACGGTACGTAATGGCCTGCCCGCCAAGGAATTCGACGGGGTCTCGGCCGCGCAGGTGCTGCGGGATTCGGCCGCGGTCTCCGAGCACGTCGAGCAGTACTCCGAGATGACCGGGCATCGCGGTTTCTACCGCGACGGCTGGAAGCTCCTGGCGCTGTACGAGCCCGAACGCGGCATCGACAACCCCCGCTGGCAGCTCTTCGACGTCCGCACCGACCCCACCGAACTCCACGATCTGTCCGAGCAGCTGCCCGACAAGGTCGCCGAACTCTCCGCCGCCTGGGACGAAGCCGGCTGGCACAATACGGTTTTCCCGCTCGTCACCCGCCAGGATCTGGCGCAGCGACGTCCGGAGGAGTCCCGGCTCAGTGACCCGGTCCGCATTCTGCCCGGCACCCCGACTCTGGAGCGCTACCGCTCCCAGCGTCTGATCGCCTACCGGGACTTCACCATTGCCGTGGATCTCGACGGCTACCAGTCCGGCGACGAAGGTGTTCTCGTCGCACACGGCGATCCGTTGGGTGGCTATCTGTTGTACGTCGAGGACGGGCATCTGATCTTCGGCTACAACGCTTATGGGCGGTACGTGACTGTCGACGCCGGTGAAATTCCTTCCGGTAGTCGCCTCTTCACCGTCTCCGCTACCGTGCAGCCGCATCTGCGCTGGGACTTCGCCGTCGGCGTCGATGGTGTCGGTGTCGCAGAGCTTCCGGATCAAGTGCAGTTGGTTGGGATGTCTCCTTGGACCGGGATCTCTGTCGGGCTCGATGCTCGCGGGCCGGTTTCTTGGGATCTTCGTGATCGTCGGGGTGTGTTCCGGTACACCGGGGATCTGCGATCGGTGACCTATCGGCCTGGGGCCGTGGGGGTTTCCGAGGATGCGCAACGGGCGTTGGATTCGGAAGCCGAGCTTATCGCGGAGTAAGAGGCGGAAAGATAAAAGCGGAAAAGATAAAAGACGCCTGGAGGAGGAGTGAGAAGGTGGCTGGGGTGGGTTCGCCCATCGGCGGTCCCAGCCACCTCACCATCCGCGAAGTTCATCGTCTCTGTGGATTTGTCAAAGAGCCTCGAGACACCGAGGGAATCCGGATCTTTGGTTCTTGGGTCTTTGTCTCGAGAAGGTGATGCGTGCGGTCCGTGGGCCAGGATCGGCGGAAGGCGGCTCCCGACCCGGCGTCAGCCCAGGTCCGGTAGGGCAGGCGACGTGCCCACACTTCGTCGTTTGCCCTGCGCACACCCGAAACTGATGAACCGTCCGGGTTTCATGCTGCCCGTGATCCCCACTTCCGGCAGCTTGCGGCGGTGCTAGTGGCGACCTGCTCCCCAACGTGATGACGCTCGTTCACCCGCGCCGTGCCCGTCGGATCAAGACGCTTCGGGGCGATCCACCCACAGCGGCCCGCGAACTCCGAATCCTTACCCATGACCACCGTCTTCCAGCCATCGACCGAATCATTCACCAACGCGTGGCAGTGATCGCACGCCAGAGCAAGATTCGAAAGATCGGTCGGCCCGCCGTCGGCCCAGTCGGTGATGTGGTGCACCGCGCACATCGACGCGGGCGCATCACAACCCGGACGGGTGCAGCCCTTGTCCCGCGCGATCAGAGCGAGACGCTGACCGGGAGACGCGAGCCGTTTGCCGCGCCCCAGGAACAACGGGATTCCGTGCGGGTCAAGGACAGCCAGCACCGGGCGGGTGCCTGCGGCCATTTTCAAGGCTTCGTTGATGGAGACGTGCCCGCCGGTGGCGGTGGAGGCCAGGCCCGCACCGCGTTCGAGATCGGCGAGGCTCATGGTGAGGATGACTTGGGTCTTGAGGCCGCGATGCTGCCCGAAACCGGCCGCCGGAGAGGCGGATTCACTCACCCCGGCAGCATCGGCCGAATCGGTGGACTCAGCGGACTCGGTCGGGATGGCGGTGGTGTGGGTGTCGACGGCGGCAACGGGCTGCAGCAGCGCGAACAGGGCGTCGTGGGTGCGCTGACCGGCATCACGACGATCACGACGGGCAGCCTCCTCGAGCGTCTTGGAGTCGAATGCCTTCTCCGACAAGGCAAGCGGCTCGAGATCGTCGATGTTGCACATGCCCGGGCGGGCATACTTCGCCAGGAACGCATCCAGGTAGGCACGCAACTCCGGCGTCAGCCAGCCCTCGACCTTGGACATGCCATCCACACCAGCACGGCCGAGCGTGATGCCGCGACGACGGCGACGGTCGGCATCGGAGATCACCGTGCCCTCCGGATCCAGACGCGCGAGGATCTCGCGGCCCATCTTCGGCAGATCATCCGGCCAGCCGGTCACGCAATGCTCCACGAGCTGCTGCTCGATCTCCGCATACGCCTCCGGCGCGATATCACCAGGCAGATGGGTCATCACATCGACGACGTTGCGGACATGATCACGCGAAATAGCACCGGCCTCATAGGCTTCCGCCGTAGCGGACAGGCCCACCGGGCGCGGCGTGCCATCGATGGCAAGAAACTCGCCACACACCTCGGCGATCTTCACGCGCCCCGCGGCGTCGTAACGCGACAAGCCCAAGGTCTGGCGCAAAAACTCCTTCGGCGAACCAGCACCGGTGGACTGCGGCAGCCCACGCTCGGCGATCGCGATGACGAAAGCCGAATCCAACGCGGAGAGTTGACGCTTACAGGTTTCCAGCAAGCGCAACGCTTCCACCAAATCGGCGTCGCTCAATTCGATAAGGCCGTTGCCGTGGACGGAGTTCGAGAACTCCTGCACCGCGGTCACCAGTGCGGTGATGCCGCTGTTGTCGAGTGAATCCCCCTTCGAATGCATGTACCAATTCTACCGCCGAATTCAAACCCAGGGAACCCGAAATGTCCAGTATCCCAATCTAATTCAGAAAATCCCATTCCCACCGCAACCTCAATTGGACCCCACGCCAACCCCATTGTTATCGTTGCTCCCGCGTCATCCCGGGAGCACGTTTCCCGGGCGTTAGAAAATGGGGAGGATTCCAATGGATCTCAACGCAGACAAGCCGACCGCTCCACGAAAGTATGTGGCTCCCAGCAAGGCCGATACGCGCCGTAAGGCCGCCGCCCAGAGGGAGGAAGCCGACCGCCGCCGGGCCGAACGCCGGGCGCAGGCCGCCGAACAGCGGCAGCGGAACGAGATCGACGAATCCACGCCCCCGATGCCGAGCTCGGTCCGTGCGGCGCAGGTGATCTCGTTCCTCTTCGGCGGGATCGGATTGCTGATCGCCATCATCGCCGGGCTCGTCTCGGGAGGCGATCACGCCGCGTCCATCAGCGGCAGATTCGCCATCCCGATGGTTCTCGCGATACTGGCCTTCTGGTTCGGAAGCGCCGGCAACGGTCTCCGCGGCACGGTGGCCTTGCTCGCGACGCTCGAGATGTTCCGCTCACTGGGCAGCGTGGTGACGAAGCAGCCGCCCGGGATCTTCGGGGTTGTCGCCTGTCTCGCCATCATCTGCGCCTTGATCCAGGGCAGCGCGGCGGAGTGGTTCAAGCGTCCCCGGTGAGGGATTCGATGATCTTCGCGATGCGCCGCTCGCGGGTTTCGGGCTTCTTGGCGTCGGTGACGCCGGTGACCTGTTCGCGGCGGCGGGAGTAGGAGAGGCCGTCGAAGGCGTCGCGAACGCCCGCGGTGGTGAGGGCGGCGGCCAGGTCGTCGGGGACGGCGACAGTGCGTTCGGCGGTGTCGCGTTCCACGGTGACGGCCACCTGGTCGCCCGGGCCTTTGCCGAGTTCGGTGCGGATGGCCTTGAGCAGGCCGAGGCACGGGCCGGAGCCCATGTCGGCGATGGACCCTCGGTAGGGGATGCCGTCGAAAGTGGCCTGGACGGGGATGCGACCGCCGCCGCCGAGTGCCTCGATGATGCCCGGCGGAACGGGGATGTGCGCGCCGCCGCCTCGGGCGGGTTCGATGACCGCGTCGAATCGCTGCATGAATGCACCTTATAGCGATCTTTCAGCTACTCGAAGATGTGTTAACAAATATTAAGTAGGCGAGAACCGACCGTTTCGGAAGCATCACCGCGGCACCCCGAAAGCACCTCTCCGCCGCTGTATTTCCGTACAAAATTCACCGTTTCCCCAGGTCACCGTCGAGTGCGCCGGGTCCTGCCGCAACCCCGTGGTGACCGGAAGATTTCTTGGATCTCACAGCTCACAAACTTCCTTCGAGCATTGTGAGAGAACCGTTTTGATGCCTCCCCTGACGTCCTTACAGTCGAGCCGGCAGCCCGGTTTTCCAGCTCGAAGGGGGCGTTATGGCTATCTCGCATATCTCGCAGAACGGACACTCGTCCGCCGATGCGCTGCTTCGACTGGGGAAGTACTTCAACCGCGGTGAGGTCTCCGAGGATCTGCGCACCCTGCATCAGGTGGGCGGTCGCGAGGCGGACGAGTTCTACCGCGAGCGGTGGTCGCACGACAAGGTGGTGCGGTCCACGCACGGCGT
Source organism: Nocardia sp. NPDC004722 (assembly GCF_053601505.1). Lineage (NCBI taxonomy): Bacteria > Bacillati > Actinomycetota > Actinomycetes > Mycobacteriales > Nocardiaceae > Nocardia > Nocardia sp. NPDC004722. Next base: position 7,204 of record NZ_JBSGBY010000148.1, on the reverse strand, counting down.
GAACTGCACGGGCTCCTGCTCGTGGAAGATCTACGTCTCCGACGGCGTGATCACCTGGGAGTCCCAGCAGACCGACTATCCGAGCGTGGGCGCGGACAAGCCCGAGTACGAGCCGCGCGGCTGCCCGCGTGGCGCGTCGTTCTCCTGGTACACCTACTCCCCGGCCCGCATCCGCTACCCGTACGTGCGCGGCGCCCTGCTGGCGATGTATCGCGCCGCCAAGGAGCGGCTCAAGGATCCGGTGCTGGCATGGGAGTCCATCGTCGAGGACGCGGACCGGGCCACCGCCTACAAGTCCGCGCGCGGCAAGGGCGGGTTCGTGCGGGCGGAATGGTGGGAGGCCGCCGAGATCGCCGCCGCCGCACACGTTTACACGGTCAAGCGCTACGGCCCGGACCGGGTGGCGGGGTTCTCGCCGATCCCGGCCATGTCGATGGTGTCGCACGCGGTCGGCGCGCGGTTCATCTCGCTGATCGGCGGCTCGATGCTGTCGTTCTACGACTGGTACGCCGATCTGCCGGTCGCGTCCCCGCAGGTGTTCGGCGACCAGACCGACGTGCCCGAGTCCGCGGACTGGTTCGACGCCGGATACCTGATCATGTGGGGCTCCAACGTCCCGGTGACGCGAACACCGGACGCGCACTACATGACCGAGGCCCGCTACCGGGGCCAGAAGGTCGTGGTGGTCTCCCCCGACTACGCCGACAACACCAAGTTCGCCGACGAGTGGGTGCCCGCACGACCCGGCACGGACGCCGCGCTGGCCATGGCCATGGGTCACGTGGTGCTGCGAGAGTTCTTCGTGGACAAGCAGACCCCGTACTTCACCGACTACGTCAAGCGCTACACCGACCTGCCGTACCTGATCACGCTCGACGAGCACGAGGGCGGCTGGTCCACCGACGGCGAATACTCCGGCCACACCTTCACGCCCGGCAAGTTCCTCACCGGCGCCGATCTCGGCCACACCGGCGAGGGTGTCGAGCATCAGACGGTGCTGCTGGACGCGGACGGCGTTCCGCAGGTGCCCAACGGCTCGCTCGGCCACCGCTTCACCGAGGCGGGCAAGGGGCGCTGGAACCTGGATCTCGGGGACACCGATCCCCTGTTGACTCTGCACGGACGCACCGATGATGTTGCGGCCGTGCAGTTTCCCCGCTTCGACGGGCCCGCGGCGGCCGAGGACGGCGGTTCCCCCGTCCTCACTCGCGGCGTGCCGACCACCGTCATCGCGGGGCGTCGGGTGACGACGGTGTTCGATCTCCTGCTGGCGCAGTACGGAGTGGCCCGGTCCGGCTTGCCCGGCAGCTGGCCGACCGGCTACGACGATGCGACCCAGCCGTACACGCCCGCCTGGCAGGAATCGATCACCGGCGTCCCCGCCGTCCAGGCCGAACGCATCGGCCGCGAATTCGCCGACAACGCGGAGAAGTCCAAGGGCCGCTCCATGATTCTCATGGGCGCGGGCACCAATCACTGGTTCCATTCGGATCAGATCTACCGCAGCTTCTTCACCCTGACGCTGCTCACCGGCTGCCAGGGCGTCAACGGCGGCGGGTGGGCGCATTACGTGGGCCAGGAGAAGTGCCGACCCGTGACCGGTTGGGCCACACTGGCTTTCGCCTCCGACTGGCAGCGGCCGCCGCGGCAGATGCAGGGCACCGTGTTCTGGTACCTGACCAACAACCAGTGGCGCTACGACCCGTTCACCAGCGAGACCTTCGCTTCACCGCTGGCCAAGGGACAGTTCGCGGGGCGAACCGCCGCCGACAACATCGCTCTCGCTTCCCGTTTGGGCTGGATGCCCTCGTATCCGACGCTCAACCGCAACCCGCTGGATCTCGTCGACGAGGCCGAGCAGGCGGGTCGGCCGGTCGCGGATTACGTTGTCGACGGTCTGAAGTCGGGTGAGCTGCGCTTCGCCTGCGAGGATCCCGACGCCCCCGAGAACTTCCCGCGCGTGCTGACCGTGTGGCGCGCCAACCTGCTCGGCTCCTCCGGCAAGGGCAACGAGTACTTCCACAAGCACCTCCTCGGCGCGGACTCCAACCTGCAGACCGGGGAGACCACCGGCATCCGCCCGCAGGAACTGGAATGGCGTGACGAGGCCGCGACCGGGAAGCTGGATCTGCTGCTGTCGCTGGACTTCCGCATGACCTCCACGACGCTGTTCTCCGACATCGTGTTCCCCGCCGCTACCTGGTACGAGAAGCACGATCTGTCCTCCACCGATATGCACCCGTTCGTGCACGCCTTCACCCCGGCCATCTCCCCGCCGTGGGAGGCCAAGACCGATTTCGACGCCTTCCACCGCATCGCGCGCGGCTTCTCCTGGCTGGCCGAGAAGCATCTGGGTGTGCGCAAGGATGTGGTGGCGGTCCCGTTGCAGCACGACACCGCGGACGCGCTCGCGCAGGTCGGTGGCAGGGTGCTGGACTGGAAACACGGTGAGTGCGAGCCGATTCCGGGCGTCACGATGCCGAAACTCGTGGTGGTCGAACGTGACTACCCGAATGTCGCGCAGAAGATGGCGGCGCTGGGACCGCTGGTCGAGACGCTGGGCGTGACCACCAAGGGCGTCACCACGCTGCCCGATCAAGAGGTGGACTACCTGCGCGGCGTCAACGGCACCGTGGTTTCCGGTGTCGCGCAGGGCCGTCCGTCGCTGGCCAAGGACACACACGCGGCGGAGGCGATTCTCGCCTTGTCTGGTACGACGAACGGCCGGCTCGCGGTGGAAGGGTTCCATGCGCTCGAGAAGCGCACCGGAACCGAGCTGGCCGATCTGGCGGCCGAGCACGAGGGGAAGCGAATCACCTTCGCCGACACCCAGGCTCGGCCGGTCCCGGTGATCACCTCACCGGAATGGTCCGGCAGTGAGACCGGTGGCCGCCGCTACTCCCCCTTCACCATCAATGTCGAGCGCAACAAGCCCTGGCACACGCTGACCGGCCGCCAGCACTTCTACCTCGACCACGACTGGATGATGGAACTCGGTGAGCAGCTGCCGATCTACCGGCCGCCGTTGGATATGACCGCGTTGTTCAGTGAGCCCGGCATCGGCAAGGTCGGTGACAACGGGGTCACCGTCCGCTACCTGACGCCGCACTCGAAGTGGTCGATCCACTCCGCCTATCAGGACAACCTGCACATGCTGACGCTGTCGCGCGGCGGGCAGGCGATCTGGATGTCGGACAGGGATGCCGCGAAAATCGATGTCGCCGACAATGATTGGATCGAGGCGATCAACCGCAACGGGATCGTGGTGGCGCGCGCGATCGTCTCGCACCGCATGCCCGAGGGCACGGTGTTCATGTACCACGCCCAGGACCGCGCGGTGAACGTGCCACGCATCGAAGGCGCGGCGGACACCAAGGTGGGCAAGGGTAAACGCGGCGGCATCCACAATGCGCTGACCCGCATCATGATCAAGCCGTCGCATCTCATCGGCGGATACGCGCAGCAGTCCTTCGCCCTGAACTATCACGGCCCCACCGGAAATCAGCGCGATGAGGTCACGACCATTCGCAAGCGCTCGCAGGAAGTTGAGTACTGATCATGCGTGTTATGGCACAGCTGGCCATGGTCATGAACCTGGACAAATGCATCGGCTGCCACACCTGCAGCGTCACCTGCAAGCAGGCGTGGACCAATCGCTCGGGCACCGAGTACGTGTGGTTCAACAATGTGGAAACCCGTCCGGGACAAGGGTATCCGCACCGGTACGAGGACCAGGAGAAGTGGAAGGGCGGCTGGACCCTCGACAAGAAGGGCCGGTTGACCCTGAAATCCGGGTCGCGGTTGAAGCGGCTGCTCACCATCTTCGCCAACCCGGATCTGCCCACGGTGTCGGACTACTACGACCCGTGGAGCTACGACTACGACACGCTGCTGTCGGCTCCGCAGATGGACACCACCCCGGTGGCCCGGCCCAAGTCGTTGATCACCGGTGAGGACACCAAGGTCACCTGGGGCGCGAACTGGGACGACTCGCTGGGCTCGGGCCCCGAGCAGGTCGGTAAGGACCCGCTGCTGGCCAAGCTCTCCGAGCAGGTCAAGCTCGAGTTCGAAGAGACCTTCATGTTCTACCTGCCGCGCATCTGCGAGCACTGCCTCAATCCCTCGTGCGCGGCCTCGTGCCCTTCGGGCGCGATCTACAAGCGTGCCGAGGACGGCATCGTGCTGGTGGACCAGGATAAATGCCGGGGCTGGCGGCAGTGCGTGACCGGCTGCCCGTACAAGAAGATCTACTTCAACCACAAGACGGGCAAGGCGGAGAAGTGCACGTTCTGCTACCCGCGGGTGGAGGTCGGCATGCCGACGGTCTGCTCGGAGACCTGCGTCGGGCGGCTGCGCTACATCGGCGTCATGCTCTACGACGCCGACAAGGTCCTGGAGGCCGCGTCGGTCACCGACGACAAGGACCTCTACCCGTCACAGCTGGGCGTGTTCCTCAACCCGCACGACCCGCGCGTGGTCGCCGCGGCCGAGGCCGCCGGGATCTCGCCGGAATGGATTGCCGCCGCGCAGGATTCGCCGGTCTACAAGCTGATCGTCGACTACCAGATCGCGTTGCCGCTGCATCCGGAATACCGCACCATGCCGATGGTCTGGTACGTGCCGCCGCTATCCCCGGTCGTCGACACCCTCACCCAGACCGGGCACGACGGGGAGAACCACAACAACCTCTTCGGCGCGATCGACGCCCTGCGAATCCCGTTGGAGTACCTGGCCGAACTGTTCACCGCCGGTGAGATCGGCCCGGTGCGCGCCGCGCTGCAACGCCTGGCGGGCATGCGCTCGTTCATGCGCTCGATCAACCTCGGCCAGGAACCCGACCTGTCCATCCCGGACGCCGTCGGGCTCGAGCCCGAGGAAATCGAGGCCATGTACCGGCTGCTGGCCATCGCCAAGTACGAACACCGGTATGTGATCCCCTCCGGCGCGACTTCCCGTGCTCACGAACTGGATTCGCTCGCCACCGGCTGCGCCCTGGACACCGACGGCGGCCCCGGCATGACCGCCTTCGACTACATGGCCGAGAAGTTCCACCTCACCGACACGAATGGTGCCGCCGCGCCGGACCAGAAGAGCAACCGCATCAACCTGCTCAACTGGGACGGCAAGAGCACCAGCGGGCTGGTGCCCACTTCCACCAACGGCAACGGCGCCGCTGGCAATGGCAACGGAGCCAACGGAAATGGGCATCACGCCAGCGCGCCCGGCACCGACTCGATCGAGCACGAACCGACCGGGGCGGCACGATGAGCCTGCTGAAGCTGCGGCGGCGGCCCGAACCGGCCGTGGCCATGACCGAGCGGGACCGCCGGCTGGTGTGGCGGCTGGGCGCGCTGCTGCTCGACTATCCGGGTGCGCAGACGCTGGGCATGCTGGACGAACTCACTGCCGCCACAGCGGAATTGCCGGAGGCGGTGCGTGCGCTGCTGGCCGAACTCCTCGACCACCTGCGCGCCGGTGACCCGATCGCGCTCGCGCAGGAGTATGTCGAGACCTTCGACATGCGTCGCCGCGCCAGCATGCACCTGACCTACTACGCCTACGGCGATACCCGCAAACGCGGGATGGCGCTGCTGCGCTTCAAGCACGCCTACCGCCACGCCGGGGTGGAACTCGGCGACGAGGAACTGCCCGACCATCTGCCCGTGCTGCTGGAATTCGCCGCCACCGTGGATCCCGTCGGCGGCGAACGGCTGCTGGGCGAACACGTCCCGGTACTGGAACTGCTGCGACTGTCTCTGTCCGACAGCGGATCTCCCTATGCCGGGGTGCTGGCGTCGGTGGTGGCGACCCTGCCACCGGTCACCACCGCCGACCGTCGGCGCATCGCCGAACTCGCCGCCGAAGGTCCCCCGGAAGAGGAGGTCGGCCTCGACCCCTTCGCCATGGACCCGATCGCCTTCACCGGACAGGAGGCCCGCCGATGAGCTCCGCGCTCTGGCTGATGCTGCCCTACATCGCCTTCACCTCCTTCGCGCTCGGTCACCTGTGGCGCTACCGCACCGACCAATTCGGCTGGACCACACGGTCTTCCCAGATCTACGAGTCGCGGCTGCTGCGGCTGGGCAGCCCGTTGTTCCATTTCGGCATGCTCGGCGTGATCGGCGGGCATGTGCTCGGCGTGCTCATCCCGCAGTCCTGGACCGAGGCGGTCGGCGTCTCCGAGGAGACCTACCACGTGGTGGCGGTCAGCGCTGGATCCGTTGCGGGACTGGCGGTCATCGCCGGAATCGGCATTCTGATCTACCGTCGCATCAAGTTCACCGCCGTACGCCAGGCCACCACCGCCAATGACAAGGTCATGTACGTGCTGCTGGCCGCGGCCCTGATCACCGGCCTGCTCAATACCTGGGGCAGCAATCTGCTGTGGGGCACCTACAACTACCGCGACACCGTCTCACCGTGGTTCCGCAGCCTGTTCACCCTGCACCCGCACCCCGACCTCATGGTCGGCACGCCCTGGACCTTCCAGGTGCACGGCCTGATCGTGTTGTCGCTCATCGGGTTCTGGCCCTACACGCGGCTGGTCCACATGTTCTCCGCCCCCGTCGGCTATCTGGTCCGGCCGTACGTGGTCTACCGGGCGAAACCGAGAAAGTCCGCCGACAAGACCCGCTACGCCCGCGCCTGGGAGACCCCCGCGATTCCGCGTCGCTGAGCTCAGCCCGCGACGCAGCGGACGCCCTCGACGTCATCGACGATGTCGCCGCGCAGGACCGCGATGGCCTCCTGGATGGCGGCGGTTGGGTTGTCCTGTGCCAGTAGCTCTTCGAGGTAGGCATCGGGTTCGAGTAGGCGCAGCGCGCGGCGGGCCAAGGCGTGGACGCGTCGGGGCAGTTCGGCCCTGACGGTCTCGATGTCGCCGGGCCGGATGTGGCCGGGCTGATAGGGGTCCAGGCGCAGCGTCCACAGGTGGGCGGGGTCCTCGGGCAGGCCCTCGCCGGACAGCAGGCCGGGACCGGTGGCGGCCTCGAGCGCCAGGGGCGAGAGGCCGAGTCGATCATTGCGGAGATTGTGGAACTCCCACCACGCGATGGGGGTCGCCCAGCAGCCCAGACCGAAGGCGAGCACCTGCTGACCGCCGGTGAAGGTGCGGTAGACGCGGGTCCGGGTCACCGTGGCCACGCCCTCTGACTGCACCCGGACCCAGGTGGGCTCGGCCCCCTCAAACCCGTACGGCTGCAGC
>NZ_JBSGBY010000147.1:0-15145 GCF_053601505.1 Nocardia sp. NPDC004722 | reverse complement strand
CCGCCTGCCGGGTGGGCCGTTTCGACGAGGCCGCGGCCTGCGCCGAGGCGATCGCGCAGTGGGCGCGGCGCTCCCGGGCGCGCTGGGCGCTGAGCACCGCCTACGCCAGCCGGGCGCTGCTGTCCCCCGAGGACCGCGCCGAGTACTACTACCGCCGCGCCCTGTCCGTCGGCGACGCCCGGCACACCGCCTTCGCCCGGGCGCGCACCCAACTGCTGTACGGCAAGTGGCTGCGCCGGGTGCGCCGACGCCGCGACGCCGCCGAGCAATTGCGCACCGCCGCCGACGCTTTCGACCTGATCGGCGCGGCGGCCTGGTCCGCGCGCGCCCGGACCGAACTGGATCTCACCGGCACCGGGACCAAGGCCGCGGGCACCGGTTCGACCCCGTTGACCGCGCAGGAGTCGCAGGTGGCCAAGCTGGCCGCGCAGGGGCTCACCAATCGGGAGATCGGCGCGGAACTGTTCCTGAGCCCCCGCACGGTCGGGCACCATATGTCGCGCATTCTCGAAAAGCTCGGTCTCACCAGCCGTTTCGAATTGCGCGGTATCGATTTCGACAACGGAATGCGTTTGACCCGGCCACACTGACGCGTTTGACCCGGCCACACTGACCGGTCTCAGCGAATTTCCGGCAAGTCAGATTCGGGTGAGTTCGAAGATCCGGAACCGGCGCTCGCCCGCCAGTCGCTGCTCCATGGCATACCCGGGCCAGAAATCCAGCGCCCGCCGCCAGGCCCGATCCCGATCGCCGCCGGTCAACTGTCTGACCTGGACCGGGAATCGCTCGGCGCGCACCCGGAGTTCGGCACGCCCCACGCCGTCTCCCGCCTGCACGGCCCCGAGCAGATTCGCCGACCAGGACGGTTGCTGCGGTTTTCCCCAATTCGAGGACACGATCAGAAAGCGCTTCTCGTCGCCCGGATCCGGCACATAGAGCAGGGTGACGGTCCGGGGAATTCCGGTGCGGCGGCCGACCACCGTGATCTGCAGCGCGGGCAGCCCCGCCACATCCAGGATCCCCTTGCGATCCTTGGTGATTCGCCTGGTGAAGTCCTCCAGTGCGAAGACGGCCGGTGCGGCGCGCATGACCAGCGGGCGGCGCGCGAGGGCGCGGCCCAGCCGGGGCAGCGGATTCCAGCGGGCGGGCGCGTCGGGTCTGCGACGCCACTCAGCGAATGCCATGTTCCCGATTATGTTGCTACTTCGCCCGCCGGGCGCGCGTCAGGGCGCCCAACGTGCCCGATCCCACTCGTCCTGCCAATCATGCGGATCGGCCGGGGACCGATCCTCGTCGTGTTCACGCGGCAATTTCTTGCCCCCGTTCCGTGCGGGTTCGCTTATCTCTGGCCTGGCCGGGTCGGCGGGCGCAGCTTCGGGGATTTCTTCGCTCATGACATCCCTTCGTGCCGGTTATGCACAAAAGGTATCGAATGGGCGATTTCCTGGCTATCTCAGGTGCCGGTTTCGGTTATCTCAGGTATCGGTGTTGTCCCGGAACCAGGGGTCATTGGAATTCAAGGCGGTGAGCAGGCGGCGAATGGCCTCCACCCGTAGCTCTTTGCCGGGGAGTTGGTCGAGCGCGCATTCCGGGTCGGCGGGCGGCCCCAGATGGGTGCAGCCGCGCGGACAGTCCTCGATGGCGTCGGCCAGATCCGAGAACGCGCCGATGACATCGTCGGGGGTGATGTGGGCCAGGCCGAAGGAGCGGACGCCGGGGGTGTCGACCACCCAGCCGCCGCCCGGCAGCGGCAGCGCCACCGACTGGGTCGAGGTGTGTCTGCCCTTCCCGACCCCGGAGACCACGCCCACGGCCCGATCCGCGTCCGGCACCAGCCGATTCACCAGCGTGGACTTGCCGACACCGGAATGCCCGATCAGCGCGGTCAACTTGTCGTCGAGCAGCGCCAGCGCCGGTTCCAGCGGATCCTCGATCCCGGCGTAGACGATGGTCAGATCCAAATCCTCGAAGGCCGAGGCGAATTCGGAGGCGGCATCCAGATCGTGCTTGGTGAGGCACAGAATCGGTTGCAGCCCACCGACATACGCCGCCACCATGGCGCGCTCCACGAACCCGGTGCGCGGCGGCGGATCGGCCAGGGCCACCACGATGAACAGCTGCTCGGCATTGCCGACCACCACCCGCTCGAACGGATCGGTGTCATCGGCGGTGCGGCGCAACACCGTTCGCCTTTCGGCCACCCGCACGATGCGGGCCAGGGTGTCGGGCTTGCCCGACAGGTCGCCGACCAGATCCACCTGATCGCCGACCACGATCGGGGTGCGACCCAGTTCGCGTGCCCGCATGGCGGTCACCGGCCGGTCCGGGTCGCCGTCCAGCACGCACCCCCAGCGCCCGCGGTCCACCGAAACCACCATGGCCGCTTCGGCATCCAGATGCTGCGGCCGGGTCTTGGTGCGCGGGCGGGTGCCCTTGCCCGGGCGCACCCGGACATCGGTCTCGTCGTACTCGCGCCGCCTCAGCGGTCTGCTCCGGCCAGCATGTCGTCCCAGAGTTCCACGAAACCGGGCAGCGTCTTGGCCGTGGTGCCGATGTCCTCGATCTCCACGCCCGGCGTGACCAGGCCGATGATCGCGCCCGCGGTGGCCATCCGGTGATCGGCGTAGGAGCGCCACTGCCCGCCGGTGAGCGGGCTGGGCACGATGGCCAGCCCGTCCTCGGTCTCGGTGACCTGGCCGCCCAGCCGGTTGATCTCGGTGGCCAGCGCCGCCAGCCGGTCGGTCTCGTGCCCGCGCAGATGCGCGATGCCGCGCAGTCGCGACGGCGAATCCGCCAGTGCCGCAAGGGCCGCCACGGTCGGGGTCAGCTCGCCCACGTCGTGCAGGTCGATGTCGATGCCCGCCAGCCGCTCCGGCCCGCGCACGGTGAGCACGCCGTCGAAGATGCGCGCCTCCGCGCCCATGCGCACCAGGATCTCGCGGATCACATCGCCCGGCTGGGTGGTGTAGCGCGGCCAGAACGGGATGCTCACCTCGCCGCCGGTGATGGCCGCGGCCGCCAGGAACGGGGTGGCGTTGGACAGGTCCGGTTCGATCTCCCAGTCCACCGCGCGGATCTTGCCGGGCGCGACCGTCCAGGTCTGCGCCTTGCGCGGATCCTTGGGCGCGTCCACCTGCACGTCGGCGCGCCGCAGCATCTCCACGGTCATCTCGATGTGCGGCATGGACGGCAGCGGCCCGCCGTCGTGATTGACCGTGATGCCCTGCTCGAACCGCGCCGCCGACAGCAGCAGCCCGGACACGAACTGCGAGGAGCCCGAGGCGTCGATGGTGACCGGCCCGCCGCGCAGGCCGCCCATGCCGTGCACGACGAACGGCAGCCGGTCGCCGTCGATATCGAGGCCCAGCGCCCGCAGCGCGTCCAGGATGGTGGTCAGCGGCCGCGTGCGCGCCTGCTCGTCCCCGTCGAAGGCGACATCCCCGGTGGCCAGCGCCGCCACCGGCGGCAGGAACCGCATGATGGTGCCCGCGAGCCCGCAATCGACCATGGCGCTGGAGAATTCGGCCGGCGGGGTGACGGTGAGCGTCGTGTCCTCGCCCTCGATCGTGGTGCCCATGGCCCGCAGCGCCGCGATCATCAGATTGGTGTCGCGACTGCGCAGCGCGCCGGTGAGGGTGGACGGCCGATCCGCCAGCGCGGCGAGGATCAGCGCCCGATTGGTAATGGATTTGGACCCGGGCAGGGTCACGGTCGCGTGGACGGGAACTCGGACGTGGGGCGCGGGCCAGAAAGTCACCAGCCCATCTTCCCAAACGATGAGGGCCGCGCGGGCTTCCCGTCCCTTTCCCGCCTGCCGGATTCCTTCTAGACGTATACGTATATAGGTACGTATACTCGGGTCGTGATCGATCCCATCAGCCTCGTTGTCGGGGGCGCGCTCGTCGGTGGCGGCTGGCTCGCAGGCCGATTCGGGTCCCGGCGAAGCAAGCCGCAGAGCGCGTTGAACCCCGCCGAATGCGGGTGCGGCCACGACCTCGCCATGCACGACCGGGAGGCCGGTCACTGCCACGGCGAGACCTTCCGCAAAACCGGCAACGGCCTCAAGACCTGGGCGCGCTGCAACTGCCAGCGCTACACCGGCCCGACCCCGCTGGAGGAATTCTTCAGCCCAACCCCCTTGCCGCCCAGCCCGTAACGCGGAACGCCGGTCCCCGAGGTGGGGACCGGCGTTGTGGCAGTGGGGGTTTCAGGGGAACCCCTGAGAGTCCCGAGAGTTGGTTACTTCGCGCGCCCGTGGATGAACGGCACGATCTTGCGCAGCAGCTTCATCGTGCGATCGGTCCGGGTGTAGGACAGCAGCGCCATCCCCGGAATCGTGAAGCGCTGCTCCGCGATCGAATGCGGCCGCGAGAACTCGAGCAGGCCGGGCGCACCGTGAATCCGCCCGATGCCGGACTCCCGCACGCCACCGAACGGCAGTCCCGAGATCGCCGCGTAGGACAGCACCGAATTCACCGAGGTGCAGCCCACGTCCAAACGCCGGGCGATCTCCATACCCTGCTTCTTGGAGTACACCGCCGACCCGAGCCCGTACTTGCTCTTGTTGGTCAGCTCCACGGCCTCGTCGACGCCGCTGACCGTGCGGATGGTGACCGTCGGCCCGAAGGTCTCCTCGCACACCGCGTCCGCGGACTCGTCGGTGTCGACCAGGATGACCGGCTCGATGTAGGGGCCCTTGACGGACTCGGGCCCGCCGAGCACCGCCTTGCCGCCGTTCTTGATCGCGTCCTCGATATGGCGGCGCACGATGTCGATCTGGCTCGGCATGGTCATCGGCCCGTAGGAGGCCTTGGCGTCCGAACCCGGCTTGATGTCGGTGAGGATGCGCTTGACCTCGGCGATGAACTCCGCGGCCACCGACTTGTCCACGTACACGCGCTCCACGCCCGCGCAGGTCTGGCCGGAGTTGGCCGTCGCGCCCCAGGCGACCGCGTCGGCGGCGGCCTTGATGTCGGCGTCCGCGGCCACGATCACCGCGTCCTTGCCGCCGCACTCCAGCAGCACCGGGGTCAGCGATTCGGCGGCCGAGGCCATGATCTTCTTGCCGGTCGCGGTGGACCCGGTGAAGGCCAGCTTGTCGACGCCGGACTTGACCAGCGCCGCGCCGGTCGCGCCGTAGCCGTTGATGGCGACGAACACGCCGTCGGGCAGGCCGGGATTCGCCTCGGCGAACGCCTTGGCCACGAAATTGCCGATGCCGGTGGAGAACTCGCTCGGCTTGAAGACCACGCAGTTACCGGCGGCCAGCGCGTAGGCGATGGAACCGTTCGGCGTGTAGACCGGGTAGTTCCACGGCCCGATGATGCCGACCACGCCCAGCGGGCGGTACTCCAGGTGCGCGGCGAAGTTCGCCATGAACGCGCCCGGCGCGACCTTGCGCGGCTTGAGCACCTTCTCGGCGTTGGAGGCGGCCCACTTGATGTGCTCCAGCGCCAGCATCAGTTCCAGGAAGGCGTCGTCGAGCGGCTTGCCGTTCTCGGCGTGGATGAGCTCGCACAGCTCGTCGGACTTCTCGACCAGCTTGGATCCCCAGCGCAGGATGTGCTTCTTGCGTTCGGCGTAGCTGAGCGCGCCCCAGGTGGCGGCGGCCCCCCGCGCCTTGGCGACGGCCGCGTGCACCGCCGCTTCGTCATCGATCTGGTAGGTGGCGAGGGCCTCGCCGGTCGCGGGGTTGACCGAAGTCAGCGTGTCGGCCTGATCGAGCGGGGCGGTTTCGGTGGCAGTCATGAGTGGCGGCGATCCCTTGTGAGAGGTTGTTGAGACGAACGTCTCATACCCGCCAAGTGAAGTCAATTGCCATCACATCGCATGCGATTCATTCCTGGTGGCTGTCGGTGGCCGGTGGCAGCATGGTCGGCATGTGCGGTAGGTACGCGACAACGACGAATCCCGCGAAGCTGGCCGTCGAACTCGACGCTATCGACGAGACCGGCGATACGGGCTTCAATCCCAACTACAACGTGGCCCCCACCAATCAGGTGCTCACGGTCGTGGAACGCCACGATCGCGACCATCCGGAGGATCCGGCCACCCTGCGGGTGCGGGCCATGCGCTGGGGCCTGATCCCGGTGTGGACCAAGACGGCCGAACCCGGTGTCCCCGTGAAGGGCAAACCGCTGTTCAATGCCCGCGCCGACAAGGCCGCCACCACGGCTTCTTTCCGTGACGCGGTGAAGAAGCGCCGCTGCCTGGTGCCCATGGACGGCTGGTACGAGTGGGTCACCGAGGCGGATTCGCTCGGAAAGGCCGTCAAGCGGCCGTATTTCATGTCCAAGTCCGACGGCGGGCGGCTGTACATGGCCGGGCTCTGGTCGGTCTGGCGCGACCGCAGCCTGGGTGACGAGGCGAAACCGCTGCTGTCGTGCACGATCCTGACCACGGACTCGGTCGGCGCGTTGACGGACATCCACGACCGCATGCCACTGCCCATGCCGCGTGAGCATTGGGCCGCCTGGCTGGACCCGGACCATCCGGCCCCGGAAGAGTTGCTGGAAACACCCGCGCCGGAGGCGGTTTCGGACATCGTGATCCGTGAGGTGCCGTCGCTGGTGAACAGCGTGAAGAACAACGGGCCGGAGCTATTGGGGACCGTGAACGATCAAGCCGGTCAGATCAGCCTGATCTGACCTTCCCGCTTCCATTCATGGCCGTGCCCCGCTGCGGAATGCAGCGGGGCACGGGATGCTGGTGAGTTGGGCTCAGCCGCACTTCACCGACGGGATCGGGATGTTCAGCGTGCACTTCAGCGTGTCCGCCGCCGAATCGATGATCTTGGTGATGACCCCGCCGCCGAGCTTCTCGGCCTTGTCCACGTGCTCGTCCTTCTTCGGCTCCTTGCCGCTGTCCGGCGCTCCCGGATTGGGGAAGCTCGGATTGTTCGGTGCGGCCGTCGCGACGGTGGCCGTGAACGGCGCGGCTCCCAACGCCAGGGCGAGAGTTCCAGCCACGACAGCGGTGCGAATGGACAACCTCATCACATCCTCGGGTTCGAATCGGACCTTGTGGACAAAGGGTTCACAACTGGCTCACTGCTCGTTCCCAAGTAACTCACAGAAATACGCGCGAATTGTGAAATGACAATGCCCCCGTCGCGTCTCAGCGGCGGGGGCATCGGCTATTCGGTAATCGCCGTTCGGGTCAGACCGTGGCGGCTTCCGCCTCGGATTCCTTGCGGGCCTGCAAGCCGCCCGCGGTCCGCAGCGGGACTTCCTTCCAGAACAGCACCAGGATGAAGCCGATCAGCGACACCACCGTGGCCGAGAGGAACACCCGGTCCATGGAGTTGGCGAAGCCCTCCTTGAAGGGGTGGGCCAGTTCCGGGTTCAGCTTCTGGATGACCGAGCTGTCATTGAGCACCTGGCCGACGACAGCCGGGGCGGTCTCCGGGCTCGACAGGCCCTTCGCAACCTTCGTGTCGACCGAGTCTGCGGGGCCGTTCTTCGCTTCCTGGAAGGTCTGGACGTATGCCTGGTCGCTACGTGCGCCTTCCAGCGAGCTGGTGATGTTCGGCGCCAACTGCGTGAACAGCACCGACAGGAACACCGCCACGCCCAGCGTGCCGCCGATCTGCCGGAAGAAGGTCGCGGCCGCGGTGGACACGCCCATGTCCTTGGGCGGCAACGCGTTCTGCAGCGCCAGGGTCAGCGGCTGCATCAGGTTGCCCAGGCCGAAGCCGGTGATGGCCATGAAGATCATGACGACCCACAGCTTGGTGTCGGCCGAGACCAGGTGCAGCAGGAACAGACCCGAGGTCAACAGTGCCGCGCCGACGGGCGGGAAGTACTTGTACCGCCCGGTCCGCGAGATCAGCTGGCCCGCCAGGATCGAGCCGGTCATCATGCCCGCCACCAGCGGCAGCATCAGCAGACCCGCCTTGGTCGGGCTCGCGCCCTGCACCACCTGCAGGTACTGCGGCAGCAGCGTGATGCCACCGAACATGGCCGCACCGACCACCACCGAGATGACTACGCCGAGCGCGAAGGTCGAGTTCTTGAACATGCGCAGCGGAATCAGCGCGGCGTCGCCCTGCTTGGCCTCGACAGCGATGAAGCTCACCACGCCGACCGCGCCCAGGATGTAGCAGAACAGTGCATAGCCACTGCCCCAACCCCATTCGCGACCCTGCTCGGCGACCACCAGCAGCGGCACCAGGCCGACGATCAGCGCCGAGATGCCCATCCAGTCGATCGGCACCTTGGTGACGGGACGCTTGGGCAGCTTGAGCACGCGGGTCACCACGGCCAGCGCGATGATGCCGACCGGCACGTTCACCAGGAACACCCAGCGCCAGCCGCTGACGCCCAGGATGTGGTCCGCGCCCGACAGCAGACCGCCGACGACCGGGCCGACGACGCTGGAGGTGCCGAACACGGCCAGGAAGTAGCCCTGGTAGCGAGCGCGTTCACGCGGAGACACGATGTCGCCCATGATGGTCAGCGCCAGCGACATCAGACCGCCCGCGCCCAGGCCCTGGAAGGCCCGGAAGGCTGCCAGTTCGTACATCGACGTCGCCATCGAGCAGGCCAGCGAGCCGACCACGAAGATGGAGATGGCGGCCAGATAGAACGGCTTGCGGCCGTACATGTCCGAGAGCTTGCCGTAGAGCGGCGTGGCCAGGGTCGAGGTGATCAGATAGGCGGTGGTCACCCACGCCTGCGCCGAATAGCCCTGCAGCTGATCGGCGATGGTGCGGATGGAGGTCGACACGATGGTCTGGTCGAGGGCGGCCAGCAGCATGCCCATGACCAGGCCGCTCATGATGACCAGGATTTGCTTGTGGGTGAAGCCGGCCGAATTGACTTCGGGCTCTGCGACTTCCGCTGTAGTAGTCACGAATTGTTCTCCGCGGGTGCGTAATAGGACTGAAGGTCTTTGTGGGCGGCCATATCGGCGAGCATGCGCTGCCGGGTCACCTCGTAGCCGTCGACGAAGCGGCGCAGCAGGTCCGAGAAGGTGTCTCGTTCCTCGGCGGTCCAGCCGGTCAGCATCTGCCGCAGCGAGTCGTTGCGGCGGGTGCGGATCTGGGCGGCGACCGCGCGGCCGGATTCGGTCACGTCGAGAACGCTGACGCGACCGTCGGCGGGATCGGCGCGGCGTTCGATGAGACCGCGTTTCACCAGGCTCGCGACCTGTCGGCTGATGGTGGAGGCGTCGGAGTAGAGGGCCTCGGCCAGTGCGCCCGAGCGCATCGGCCCACCGTGGATCAGCTGGAACAGGATGGCGAACGCCGCCGGTTCGATCTCACCCTGGGTGAGGGTCGCGATCTGCGCGTTGGTGCGATCGCGCAGTTTGGTGAGCCGGGCGATCTCGTAGGCGATGGCATCGACGAGGCCGTCGTCGATGGTGCTGCCGGGGCCGTCGTCGATGGTGTCGGTAATCGCCGGTTCATCGTCGTTCACGGTCGGTCTCACCTCCTTGCTTCGGGCAACTTCTTGTATCCGTCAACTAGTTGTACGGCGCAAGTATTCCGATGTAGTTGCCCGATGGCAAGTTTTTTCCGGAGGTTGTGTCTCCGCTCACGCGGAGGCGACGGAGGCGGTCACCGCATTCGTGAGTCGTACCAGGTCAGCGGGGTTGAGCTCGATCTCCAGCCCCCGCTTGCCCGCACTGCACAGCACCCGATCCCACTCCAGCGCCGACACGTCGATCACCGTCGGCAGCCGCTTCTTCTGGCCCAGCGGCGAAATCCCGCCCAGGACATAGCCGGTGGTGCGCTCGGCCTTGGCCTTGTCGGCCATCGCGGCCTTGCCGCCCCCCAGCGCGGCGGCCGCCGCCTTCAGCGACAACTTGGTCGGCACCGGCAGCACCGCCACCGCGAGCCCGCCCGAACCCAGCTCGATGACCAGTGTCTTGAAGATCTGCCCGGCGGTCACCCCGAGCTGCTCCGCGAGCGCCTCGACCGCCTCCGCCCCGTACGAATCGTTCTGGGGGTCATGGGGATACGCGTGCACCCGATGATCGACTTTCGCCTGCACCAAGGCCTTGATCGCGGGGGTCGAAGCAGCAGCCATGGGCTCACCCTAACCACCGAACGCAACCGGATTTCCGGTGCTGGGAACACGGACAGCACCGGGTCTGTTGCACGCCATACGCGCTTCGCAGCAACCGCTGGGCCCACGGTCGGCGAAGGCAGGCAGCCCATTCACGAAGGAGGAGTCGGGTGACCGTTCTGGTCGAGGAGCGCCCGGTTTGGACCAGTTTCCTGGCCGAATCCCTGCTCGCGGTAGCCTCAAGTGCTACGGCGATCGAAGGGACAAGCGTGACGAGCGACGACGACATGGTCGATCGCCTGCGTGATGACGACGCGGACAGCGAGAGCATCGACGCCGGTGAAGACCAAGCGGTCGACTACGACGAAGTGAGCGAATCCGGTGCCAGGAGCACCGAATCCGCTGCGGAACTGGCCGTGCGATTCGAGCGCGACGCGCTCCCATTGCTGGATCAGCTCTACGGTGCGGCGTTGCGCATGACCCGCAACCCGGCCGATGCCGAGGACCTGGTGCAGGAGACCTTCGCCAAGGCCTACCAGGGGTTCAAGTCGTTCCGCGAGGGCACCAACCTGCGGGCCTGGCTGTACCGCATCCTCACCAACACCTACATCAACTCGTATCGGAAGAAGCAGCGCCAGCCCGCGCAGTATCCGACCGACGAGATCACCGACTGGCAGCTGGCCGCCACCGCCGAGCACACCTCCACGGGTCTGCGTTCGGCGGAGATGGAGGCCCTCGAGGCGCTGCCGGACGACGACATCAAGGCCGCGCTGCAGGAGCTGCCCGAGGAATTCCGGATGGCGGTGTACTACGCCGACGTGGAGGGCTTCCCCTACAAGGAAATCGCCGAGATCATGGGAACCCCCATCGGTACCGTCATGTCCCGTCTGCACCGCGGTCGCAAGCAGCTCAAGGGCCTGCTCGCGGACGTGGCACGGGAACGAGGATTCAACCGGTCGGGCAGCGATGCGCGTGAGGAGGTAAATCAGTGAGCGAGCGCAGCGAGCGAAAAATAGACACAGCCGACCTGTCGCTCGGGCCGGAGCGCAGCGGAGGCATGAGCGACGAGATGGATGATCTGGATTGCTCGGCGGTGCTCGCCGATGTCTGGCTGCTGCTGGACAACGAGTGCGATGCCGCCGTCAAGGATCGGCTGCGCGAGCACATCGACCGTTGCTCGCCGTGCATCGAGGCCTACGGCCTGGAGGAGAAGCTCAAGTCGCTGCTCAACCGCAAGTGCGGCGGCGACCGCGCGCCGGACGCGCTGCGGCAGCGCCTGACGCTCGAGATCCGGACCAGCTACACCAGCGTCGAGACCCGGATCGACAGCACCGAATAAGCACCCGTACACAACAGTCGAGCGGCACCGCATCCCTTTGGGAAGTGGTGCCGCTCAACAGTTTTCGAGCTAGTTACCGCAGCTCAGGCGTTCGGCCGCTTGCCGTGGTTGGCTGCGTTCTTCTTGCGGCCACGCTTCTTACGTCCACGCTTACCCATAGGTAATCTCCCTTCAGTCGGTCGCCATTCTTTCATGTGTGGTTGGCTGTACCTTCAGGGGCTACGGGTCACTCAACGCGAGAGGTGTACATGGCTGAGGAAGTACGTGCCGAGATGGTCTCGACCGTCCTGGAGGTTCTCGTCTCCGAGGGCGAGGCGGTGGATGTCGACGGCACGGTGGTGATGCTGGAATCCATGAAGATGGAGATCCCGGTCATGTCCGAGGTCGGCGGCACCGTCTCCTCGATCAATGTCGAGGTCGGTCAGGTGCTGCAGCCCGGCGACCTGATCGCCGTCATCTCCTGACCGGAATCTCCTCGAGAGCCCGCAGCCGCAAGCCCCCGACCCGCTGCTGACACGCCCTGTCCGTATCGCGTGGGAACATACACCCGACGTGGGAACAGAGGAGTGTGGGTGAATGTCGACACTGAGTGATCTACTGGCTGAGCACACCGACCTACCGGGTGCGGCCGTCGACCATTTGCAGCGGGTGGTGGGGGACTGGCAGCTGCTGGCGGATCTGTCGTTCGCGGATCTGCTGCTGTGGGTGGGGACGGGCCCGATCAGCGAGGGCGCGGAGGTGGTGTGCGTGTCGCAATGCCGCCCGACCACCGCGCCGACCGTGCATCCGGAGGATCTGGTCGGCAGCCTCGCCACCAAAGAGGCGAATCCGCATGTGTTCGAGGCGCTGCTGAACGCCGATATCGTCCGCTACGAGACCGATACCGCCTTGACCGGCGTCTATCACCCGCATCCCGTGCACGCGGTGCGCGAGGCGATTCCGGTGCGGGTCGGCGACGACATCATCGCCGTGCTCGGCCGCGACACCGATGTGCAGCGTCGCAAGATGCGTTCCAGCCTCGAGATCGCCTACATGTCCTGCGCGGACGACCTGTGCCAGATGGTCGCCGACGGCACCTGGCCCGCGCTCGAGGATCGCACCGGCGCGCACTCCAGCCCGCGCGCGGGTGACGGATTCATTCGCCTCGACACCGAGGGCACCGTCGTCTACGCCAGCCCCAACGCGCTCTCCGCCTATCACCGCATGGGTTTGCAGAACGATCTGGTCGGCCAGGATCTGGCCTTGACCACGCGTTCGCTCATCACCGACCCGTTCGACGCGCAGGAGGTGGTCGGCGATATCCAGGCGGCCCTGGCCGGAAAGGCCGGGCGCCGAATGGAAGTCGAGGCGCGCGGCGCGACCGTGCTGCTGCGCACCCTGGTGCTGCGCCCGCACGGCGAACTGGCCGGGGCCGCGGTGCTGGTCCGCGACGTGACCGAGGTGAAGCGCCGCGATCGCGCGCTGCTGTCCAAGGACGCGACCATCCGCGAGATCCACCACCGGGTGAAGAACAATCTGCAGACCGTGGCCGCGCTGCTGCGTCTGCAAGCCCGCCGCACCGAGAACGAGGAAGCCCGCCTGGCCTTGACCGAATCGGTCCGCCGGGTCACCTCCATCGCGTCGGTGCACGAAATGTTGTCCATGTCGGTTGACGAAGAGGTCGATCTGGACGAGGTGGTGGACCGCCTCTTGCCGATAATGGCCGATGTCGCGACCGTGCACACCGCCCGGATCAAGGTGCGCCGGGCCGGATCACTCGGCGTCTTCTCCGCCGAACGTGCCACGCCGCTGGTCATGGTGCTCACCGAATTGGTGCAGAACGCCATCGAGCACGCCTTCGACGCAGGCGAGAACGGCACGGTCACCATTCGTTCCGAGCGTTCGGCGCGCTGGCTCGATGTGATCATCAGCGACGACGGCCGCGGCCTGCCCGACGGATTCAGTTTGGAAGCCTCCGACCGGCTGGGCCTGCAAATCGTCCGCACACTGGTTACCGCCGAATTGGGCGGTTCGATCGGATTGCATCCCGGCGCCGATGTCGGCACCGACGCGGTGCTGCGAGTTCCCTTGGGCCGCCGCTCCGCTCGTTGATCGAAATATCTTGTACGACGCACAAGTTCGGGCGTAGTGAAAAATCTGCGCCCGAACTTTCGTTCGAAAGCGCGAATCCCGTTGACCGAGAAATTCGCCCTTTACACACTGATGCCCGGCACCTGTATTGGTGCCGGGCCTAATCGCGTTGCGACCCCGAGGCTGGGATGGGTCGTAACGCCTACCGTCTTTTAGCTGGTCAGACGACGGTACGGGTGCGGGTGCGCGCGTTGCGACGCTTCAGCGCACGACGCTCGTCTTCGCTCATACCACCCCACACGCCGGCATCCTGGCCCGACTTCAGGGCCCAGGAAAGGCAGTCAGCGGTGACGGGGCAGCGAGCGCAGACCAGCTTGGCATCGGCAATCTGCGCGAGCGCCGGACCACTGTTTCCCACCGGGAAGAACAGCTCGGGGTCCTCGTCGCGACAGATGGCCTTGTGGCGCCAGTCCATTCCTCTGCTCCTTTGCTAGGGCGCGCGCATGGCGCTGCCCCTTAGGTTTGTGGTCCGTTCACTTGTGCGACTCGAATGTTTCCGCACGGTTGCTTGTGAATGCTTTCACGAACACCGTAGATGTCAATAGATACCTGGTGCACCGTGGGGAAGCTCACGCTGTAAGACCCCTACATGGGGGTCCGCCGTGTCATTTGTACTCGGTCGAGCGGGTTTTCGCAGCGCAACAGCGATAGTACTCAGGTGTGTCGAACCGGCTAGGGCTTCGGCGCGACCACATCGAGGATATCCGGGACGGCTGTGAAATTCACCATGTTGCGCCGACCGATGAAGTCGCCGTCGATTTGCAAGCCGATCGGTTCCTCCGCCGTGATGGTCACGGCCGGAACGTCGTCCTCGCGAAACAATTTGTGCCCCTTGGGATCCGCATCGGCGGAGAGCAACTGGCGGGCGATCATGAGGGTCGGCAGGACGCTCATGGTGCGCATGGCAAACACCCCGAGACCCGATTCGAAGGTTGTCTCCGGGTTGGTGACCACGGGCGTGTTGTCGAGATAGGTCCAGGGACTGGCATTGGTCACGAATGCGTAATGCACGTCCGTAACCGGTTCGTGACCCGGAATGTCCAGGGTCACTTGCGCGGCATGGCGTTTCGCGCGGAAGAACTGCTTGACCGTGGTGCGCAGATAGCGGGCGGGCGTGGCGGCCTTGCCGTTCGCGCGCTTGTCGTCGATGGCCTCGCAGACATCCGCGTCCAGGCCGACGCCCGCGCTGAAGGTGAACCAGCGATCATCGGCGACGCCGAGCCCGATGCGGCGGTCGGCCTCGTCGGCGACCAGATCGATGAGCTGATTGGTGGCGGTCACCGGATCCGGCTCGATGCCGAGCGAGCGCGCGAACACATTCGCCGACCCACCCGGAATGACGCCGAGCCGCGGCAGCCATTCGCGCTGAGGCTGACCGGGCAGCGGCAGAAAGCCGTTGATGGTCTCGTTCACCGTGCCGTCCCCGCCGTGCACCACGATCAGATCCATGCGGGTATCAGCGGCCCAGCGCGCCAATTCGGCGGCGTGCCCACGATGCTCGGTCTGACGAACGGTCAGCTGGGTGCGGGATTCCAGCGCGTGAGCCAGCAGATCGCGAGTGGACCGAGTCGTCGAACGGCCTGGTGATCGACTGGCAGGGCGTCGGCGCGGGCACCCGACCCTTGAAGAAGCGGTCGGGTGTCACGCCCATCAGCGAACGGAAATC